>CAZQUC010000374.1:0-4526 GCA_964596095.1 uncultured Enterobacteriaceae bacterium | reverse complement strand
AGCAGGACGAGCAGGAGCAGGGTGATGAGCAGTGATGGTTTCAAGCTGTCATGATTGTCTCAAGCATGCGGATGCGGCAATGAACGTTGGATATCAAAATTTTATTGTTGTTTCTGATATAAATAGCCGAAACCGGTGATGGAATCAATCATATTGCCCTTGATGACCATATCGGGAGCATAATAACCGATGCGTCCCACTTCCTTGCCCTCTTGCAAATCCTTGGCGGCCTGCAATGATTGTTGCCATGCTTTTTCCAGACCGGCGTGATGGGGACGCTTGATGATGAAAGTGGCCTCGTCGGACTTGACCTGAATATGGGTCACCGGCCGCCCCATCCACTGCGCGCCTTGGCGGTCCGGGTTGTGATTGTCCTGAATCAGGGTGACGCGCGTCTTTGCCTCGGCGACTATGGTAATCACGTCTCCTTCGATGAGGACTTTTTTGGCTTTGATGAGGGTGACATCCGCGTCGGAAGCGGCCTGTGTCGAGGCGCTGGCAAAGACCAGAAACGCGAGAAGTGGGGCAAGGAATGTTTTCATGGCTGGGCGCACGGAAGCGTGGGATAAGGTTATTTGGTTTTTGCGCGCGGAACAGCCTGCTGCCGCAGCGCCGCCTTTTCGACATCCTTGCCCTGGCTTTGCTGGTTGGCGAAGGCCGATTCCTTCATTTTCTTGCGCGCTTCATTGAGCTTGCCTTCGCTGATCTCGTCCAGGTTTTGATCGTTAAGATCGGAGTAAATGGCGAGTTCCTTGGAGCCGAGCTTTTTCGCATTTTCATCGAGATACGCCGAATTCAGACGCAGATTGTGGATGGCGGTCTCCCGTTTGCCTTCATCGACGAGCTTCACCGCTTCCTGGTTGTTGAGGGTGGCGATCTGGGTCACGGCGGCGACGAGCACGTCCTTGTTCACGGCGGCTTCGACTTCGGCCAGGGAATCGCTGAACCGCACTTGGGTCGTGGCGGCAAGATCGTCGCGGTCATTCGTGGCGAGGTTGTCGTAGCTCACGCGGACGCGGGCGAGGTCGCGGGTGAGGCCGTGCGATCCCTCGGGCACCTCCACTTCCAGGAGCACGTATTTTTCCTCGCCGCTGTAGAGTTGGTTGAGCGCGAGCGTGACGGTGGAGCCGGCGACGGTCGCGTCGCGGCCGAGCACGCGCACGGGGCGGATGCCGGGATCGCAGAGGATGTCGATCTTCACGCGCTGGGCCACCACCGCGGCCGCGGCGCCGAGTTCATCCTGAAAAATATCCGCCAGATGATCGGCGTGCTCGACGAAGGCGTGGCGGCCGTCGCTGGCCGCGGCGAGACGGGTCATGAGGTCTTCGTTGTAGCCGAGGCCGAGGCCGATGGTGGTTACGGAAATGCCTTCCTTGATGAGTGACGCGCCGAGTTCGGCAAGTTCGCCGGGAGTGGCGGGGCCGTTGTTGGCCTGGCCGTCGGAGAGGAGCAGCACGCGGTTGACGCGTTCGCGGGAGAGGAACTTCCGGAGTTCCGCCGCGCCCTTGCTCACGCCGGCAAAGAGGGCGGTGTAGCCGCGCGGCTCGATGGCGGCGATCTGCGCGCAGAGCCGCTCGCGGTCCGTGGCGCGGGTGGCGGGAATGGGCACGTCGATGACGGAATCGAAGGTCACCAGCGAGATGATGTCGTCGTCGCGCAACGAGCGCACGGCGAGCTGCGCGGCCTCGCGGGCCTGCACGATTTTTTCGCCGCTCATGGACGAGGAGCGGTCCAGCACCAGCGCGAGATTGAGCGGGGCTCGCTTCTTTTCCATCGCGCGCTCGAAGCCGGTGAGGCCGACCTTGAGATGCGTGAGGTGTTTTTGCCCGGCGGGCAGCACGGGCTTGGCCACGGCGGCGGTGAGGCGCACCTGCGGGGTGGGCGGAGAGACGGGAGGCGCCTCTTCCGCGCGCAGTGAGGGGCTGTGCGGAAAGAGCAACGCCAGCGCGCCGACGAGGGCGGAGAGGCGGAGGAGAGAAGCGGGAATGGTGATCATGGCAGTGGTTCCAACAAAGGACGGGTTCGGGTTGCGAGAGGCCGGACGTCGGTGTCCGGCGCACGATCCTTTGATCGCACATCGTCGCCGTTTTGAGTCAGAACGACGTCAGAAGAGTGTAAGAAGTTTGTCAGCCCCGCCCGGCCCTCAGACGCCTCAGCGACGGCGGCGGGTGCAGATGGGGGAATTGGGGTTCCAATAACCGTTCTGCTCGCGGGGGCCGAACCACCCGATGTTGTGCTTCTTGTTGCTGTTGCCGTAAAAATTCGGGCCGTCGTCATCGGCCGGGGATTCGCGGGTGACGGTGCCATCGCCCCAGGCGACGAGCGCCTTGCCATTGGCGCGGAAATGGGTGCTCGGTTGCAGGTCGCCGCCGATGCGACCCGCCTTGTCCATCCAGTAATACGGCTCGGTGAAGGGGTATTCCTGAATGCCGCCCGGCACGGCGAAGGCGGTGGTGGCGAACATGACGACGTTGCCGAGGCTGTCGAGTTCGTTGGTCTCCGCGCCGCGGAACGGCTCGCCGGGGCGGCCGCCGATGTATTGGGCGTTGTAACCGTAACCGCCGGCGCCTTTCTCAAACCCGCCGTCGTCGAGGAGGTCTTTGTCCGCGGCCAGCAGGGGGCAGGTGATGAGACGGCGCGAGAGGTAAGGGGCGAGATAGCCTCGCTCCGGCTCGAAGATATCCGAGACAGGGTCGCGGCCGCCGTGCCAGCGGGTGAGATTGTCACGGCTCATGGCGGGACAAAACACGCCGTCGTGATCCATGGCGTAAGCGCCGTTGGCGGAGACGAGGCTGTGGAGCTGGGAGGTGGAAATGGCGATGCCCGCCTGGATTTTCATCGCCTTGGCCAGGCTGAAACCCACCAGCACCAGCAGGGCGACGATCGCGCCGGTCCAGATCAACTCCACAATCGTGAGGCCGGCGGCACGCCGGAATGAGGCGCGTGGTGGCTTCATGGCGGAGTCAGCCGGAGGACGAGCCGGCTGAAGGTCGCAGGCGTGCCGGGTCCACCCAATGGCAGAGGATCGAGGCCCGGTCGGAATTCCCACGCGTCGAGGCCGGCGCTGGTTTCCACGCCGGCGGTGAGATCGGTCGCGTCCGTCCGCACGGCGGGGAAGCGGGCGGTGAGGAGGCCGTCGTCCCACGTCAGGGTGGGTTCGGGCGGGAGCGAGGGCGCCAGCGGATCGGTGGCGAAGGCATACTCGAAAAGATTGGGCACGCCGTCGTGATCGGGATCGCCGTCGGGGAGATCGGAGCCGGCATATTCGGGCCAGGCGAATTGCGCTTTCCAGCGGTCGTAAGTCAGCCCCTCGTTGGAGAGGTGGAGCGCGGCCACGGCGTCGAGATCGAAGCCGCCGCTCTCGAACGCCGTCGGCCACGGGTCGTTGATGAGGTTTCCCAACGAATCGCGCGAGCCGACCTCGGGATCGACGGACCCGATCACATCGATGATCCGCACGTGCGTGACGCGTTGGAGGTCGAGTCCGGCCGGTGGCTCGGGCGTGGCGAAGTCGGCGAGATCGAAGGGCGTGCCGAAGCGGGCGCGGTATTTCCCGGCGAGGTTGTGCAGATTGGTGGCGTCGAGCGCGGTGCTCATGTTGGCCTGCGTGTCCGTGGGCGTAAGCGACACCGCGGGGAAGCGGAAGAAGGTCACCCCGTCCGAGCTGACTTCCACGAAGGCGAGTTCGAGAAACGAATCGCGGAAGCTGTTTTCAAACACGGCCAAGTCCGGCCCCTCGCCATCGGCGAGCGGCGGCGAAAAGGTAAGCGTGATCGAGCCGCCATCGCCGAGGCTCACGACTTGGAACGGCCCCTCCGTGCCCGGTTCGGGTTGTTGCTCGGGAGCGCCCACGTCGGCGGGGCCGAGCGCGCTGGCCGGCGTGCCGTAGGCGGCCCGGCCCAGGCCCGGCAGGGTGATATCCACCGGCCCGCGCTCGAGGGCCGCCACGCCAATGGCCCAGCCTTGGATGCGCGGGTCGTCGCGCGCCACGGCATCCGATCCCTCTTTGCCGGCGGCGGGCGGGTAGGGACCGGCGCTGGCCCACGGCGCGGTCGCGGCCGCGAGGAAGACGGCGGCCAGCCCGCGGCGCAGGGCCGGGGTAAGGCGGCGGGGTGATTGTGGCGCGTTCATGACACGTGGGTGAAGGATTTTTTGAAATGGGCAGGCGGGACGCCCGCCCCGCCTTCCAAGCCTGCGACGTCTGGCTCAGGCGGCGCGTTTCCGGCGGCGGAAGCACAGGACCATGGCACCGGTGGCGAGGGCGAGCCCCGTCGGCTCCGGCACGGCGGCGGCCACCGGTTCCAGCGGGCCGTCGCTTTCGCCGAAGTTGGCATACACGAAGCCATCCCATGAGCCGTCGGCCAGCGGCCGGTCGATGATGCCCGTGCTGGAGGCGACCCAGGCGCCGGGCCCGTCGCCGTCGTAGGGGTTGCCATTGGGCGGCAGCACGTGGGCGGCGTCTTCGTAGCCGTTTTCGGGTGTGCCGTCGATGACGGCGTTGTTCACCCAGTATTGCCAGTAAGTGA
>CAZQUC010000373.1:0-4528 GCA_964596095.1 uncultured Enterobacteriaceae bacterium | reverse complement strand
CTGACCTCGGTGTCGGCGGGAGTGGTGATGCGCAAGACACCGGAAGACTCGGCGGTGAGATCGGTGGAGACCTTGTCCGTGTCGAGGGTGAGAAGGAGATCACCGGCCGCCACGGAATCGCCGTCGGCCTTGTGCCACGTGGAAATGAGAGCGGTCGTGATCGACTCGCCGACCGATGGGATCTTGATGTCTGCCATTGATGATGGAATGCGGAAAGGCCTCAGCAAAGCAGCATTTCGCGCGGTGTCGAGGGCTCGTCGAGACGTTCCGGCGGGAAGACGCAATTCCCTGCAAAAACCCGCCGGAAGGGTTAGGCTGGGCCGCGGTCATGTATCCCGGTTTCCCATCTCTCCTGCCCTGCCGGTGCTTCCGCCGGTGGTGGGCCGCCGTCCTCCTCGGAGCCGCGTTGTCGCTCGCCGCTCAGGATCCGCCACCGGCCGCGACGGAAGCCGATCCCGCCGCCCTGCCCGAGCGCATCGACGCATTGATGGAAGCGAGGCAATGGGAAGCAGTGATGCCACTGGCGCGGCGGTGGATTGCGGTGCTGGAAAAAGAAACCGCGCGGAAACAGGATGCCGACCAAGCTCGCGCCGTCGGGCAGGCGCTGGCCCAGGCCCGGCACGTGCTCGGCAGCACGCAGGATCGGGCGGGCGACGCCGCGGCGGCGGTGGAGACTTTCGCCGCGGCGTGGCGGGACTACGAACGCGCCGGCGCCGCCGCGTTGGAAAAAGCCGCCTGCGCCGACGAAGCCGCCCGCGCCGCGTTGGCCGCCGGGCAATTGGCCGAGGCGGAACGCTGGCTGCGGCTGGCGCTCGACCAACACACCGCACCCGGTCCGGCCCGGGCGCTGGCCCGCGTGCAACTCGCGGAAGGATTGACCAAGAATGGACGGCCGGCGGATGCCCTGCGCGAACTGGACGCCGCGGCGACCGAAGCAGGCGACGACCCGGCGGCGCATTGGGCCATTGCCCGGATGCGCGGCGTGCTCGCCCATACGCTGGGGCATTACCAGGACGCGCTCGCCTCCTTCGCCGTGGCCCGGCAGCTCGCGGATTCGATCCCGGACGCCAATGTGCTGGCGCTGCGCTCGGCGCTCGACGCGCAGGCGGGGCAGACGCTGTTTCGCCTGGGCCGGCTCGAAGAAGCGGAGGAGGCGCTCGTCTCGGCGGAAGCGTGGTTCCGCCGGCGTCCGGACGACCTGGAGACGTGGTCGGCGTGCGTCAATAATCTCGCCGCGTTCTGGCTGGCCACGGGGCAAGCCGAGCCGGCGCGGAAACGGCTCGTCGAGATCCTCGCCCATGCCTCGGCGAGCGAAGTGGAGAGGCTGCGGCGGCCGACAGCATTGCTCGTGCCGTGGCTGAATCTGGCCGCCGCCGAGTTGGCGTGTGGCCGGCGCGAGGCGGCGGCGACTGCGCTCGCCGAAGCCGCCGTGCGCGCGGAATCCCTGCCGGACACGCATCCCTTGCGCGCGCAATTGGCGCTGGCGCGCTTTGCCTGGCGCCACACCGATCCCGCCACGCCGCCAGCGGAAACGCTGGCCGCGGCGCGCGCGGCCTCGGACCAAGCGCGGGCGTGGCTCGGGCAATTGGCCGCGACCGGTGGCGGCGAGGAGCAATGGCTCGAATTCCGCCGCACGCTCGATCCCGTGTCGCCGCTCGCCGCCGTGGCCGCCGAGGTGCCGGACGCGGTTCCTTTGCTGGCCGACGCCGTCTTCGCCACGCAAGGTCTGGTGCTGGAGCAACGGCTGCAGCCAGCCGGGACTGCCGTCTCTGGCGACGATCCATTGCCGGACACGCTGTCGTGGGAGGAAACCGCCGCCGCCTTGCCGGACGAAGCCGTGCTGGTCAACTACGTGTGGTGGCGGCCGCTCGATGCGCGCGGGAGCTGGGCGCGGCACGGGCGCTATGGCGCGTTGGTGCTCAGGAAACATCACTCGCCGCGCTGGATCGACCTCGGCCCGGCGGAGGAGATCGAAGCCCGCACACGCCGGGTGATCGCCGCCGCCCGCGACACCGTGGCCGCCAACGAGGCCACCCGCCGCCGCGCCAGTCTGGACTTTCAGTTGGAAAGCCTGTGGGAATGGGTTTGGGGCAAGATCGAGCCCGAAGTCGGAGACGCCCGCCATTTGCTGCTGCGTCCGGACGGCATGTTGCATTTCGTCCCGTGGGCGATCCTGCGCGCGCCGGAGGACCGAGGAGCCGCCACGACGGCGGCCGAACCGGACGCGCGGTTTTTCTGCCAACACTATCCGCACGTGACCTTGCTCGCCCGGCCGCGCCCGGCCGCGCCTGCTCCGAATCACCCCGCCGACCCGTCGGTGTGGCGCGTGCTCGCCGTGCCCGACGCGCCCGGTCGCGACGCGCCACCACCGCCCGCGTCGATGACCTGGCCCGTGTCCCGCGAATTGTGGACCGACCTGCTCGCCATGCCCGCGCTGCCCGGCGTGACGCGCGAAACCCACGCCATCCGGGCTGCCGCCGAAAGCCGCGCTCTCACTGTCGAAACGCCGCCTGCCACGCCGGGCGCTTTGACCCGGTTGCCCGCGCCGTCCGTGCTTCACTTCTGCGGTCACGGCTTCGCGTTGGAGGAAAACGCCTTCGGCGCTTCCTCGTTGCAAGCCGGCCTGGTGCTCGACGACTGCGCCGCCACGTTGCGCGCGTTGGCGGCCCGTCAGCCGGTGCTGCCGGAGCGCGACGGCCTCTTCTTCGCCCACGAGGCCGCGGCATTGCCGCTGCGCGGGACGTCGCTGGTCGTGCTCTCCGGTTGCCAGACCGGCCTCGGCCATTGGCAGCCCGGCGAGCATCTGGAGGGCCTGCGCCACGCCTTCATCGTCGCCGGCGCGCGGCATGTCGCCGCCACGCTCTGGGATGTGAATGACGCCGCCACTCCGGAATTCATCGGCGCGTTTTACCAACGCCTCGCCCGTGGCGAAATGCCCGCCGCCGCGCTCTGGGCCACCCAACGCGCGTGGCTGGAGTCCGACCGGCCCGCGCATCTCGCCGTCCGCGCCGCCCTCGCCGGCACGTGGACATTGGAAGCGGCGGGTTGGTGAAGCGCACGTGCGTGGCGGGGGCGTCCCGCCCACCGCTGAGGGCGCTTCCCGGCGAATCCACGCGTTCATCCGCAGCGGAGTTTTTGCCGCAGCGGATGCTACTTTTGAAATTTCTCCCTGCCTCCGCCGGGTCGTCGTGCCCGCGGTGGGCGGGACGCCCCCGCCACGTTACGCGATCAAGTCGCGCACCACACTGGCGGGTTCGACGCCGGTGAGCTTCGAGTCGAGGCCCTGCCATTTGAAGGTGAAGCGCTCGTGGTCGATGCCCATCAATTCCAGCATGGTAGCGTGGAAGTCGCGGACGTGGACGGGATCCTTGACGATGTTGTAGGAAAACTCGTCGGTCTCGCCATAGATGGTGCCGCCTTTGGCCCCGCCGCCGGCCATCCACATGGTGAAGCAACGCGGGTGGTGGTCGCGACCGTAATTGTCGCGCGAGAGGCCGCCCTGGCTGTAGATGGTGCGGCCGAATTCGCCGCCCCAGATGAGGAGCGTGTCGTCGAACATGCCGCGCGATTTGAGGTCGTTGATGAGCGCGTAGGTCGGCTGGTCGATGTCCCGGCATTGGCTCGGCATCCGGTTGCCGAGGTTGCCGTGGTGGTCCCAGTTGTTGAGGTAAATCTGCACGAAGCGCACGCCGCGCTCGACAAGCCGCCGCGCCATCAACGCCGTGTAGGCAAAGGTGCCGGGGTTCCGCGCCTCCTCACCGTAGAGTTGGTAAGTGGATTCCGGCTCGCCCTGGATGTCGGTCAACTCCGGCACACTGGCCTGCATGCGGAAGGCCATTTCGTATTGCTGGATGCGGGTGTGCGTTTCGGGATCGCCCACCAGCCGGTAGTTCATCTCGTTGAGCGCCTTCAAGCCGTCCATCTGCCGGCGGCGCAGGTCGCTGGAGAGGCCGGGCGGGTTGTTGATGAACAAAATCGGATCGCCCATCGAGCGGAAGGACACGCCCGCGTGCTCGCCGGGCAGGAAGCCGGCCGACCACAGCCGCGAGGAGATGGCCTGCATCTGCTCGCGATTGGTCGGCTCCGCCACCAGCACCACGAAGGGCGGCAAATCCTTGTTGAGCGCCCCGAGACCATAGCTGACCCACGAGCCGAGACACGGACGGCCGCCCACCTGATTGCCGGTCTGCATCGCGGCGATGGCGGGCTCATGATTGATGGCCTCCGTGTGCATGGAGCGGATGAAACACATGTCGTCCACGCACTTCGCGGTCATCGGCAGCAGCTCGGTATTCATCCACAGGCCGCACTGCCCGGCGGGAGAGAATTTGAATTTCGACGGCGCGATGGGGAAGCGTGACTGGCCGGAGGTCATGGTCGTCAAGCGCTGGCCCTTGCGGATGGAATCGGGCAGATCCTTGTCATACCACTCGCCCATCTGCGGTTTGTAATCGAAGAGATCCATCTGCGACGGGCCGCCGACCATGTGCAGATAAATGACCTGCTTGGCCCGCGGCGCGAAATGCGG
>CAZQUC010000372.1:0-4529 GCA_964596095.1 uncultured Enterobacteriaceae bacterium | reverse complement strand
CGAACGGCGCTTGAGGGTCCGTGGGCGCGGGGCCGGACATGCCCCGAAGCATTGACAAAGAAACAGCGTTTCGGCATTCTCGGGCGATGTGGCGTCTCTTCCCCATGAACCATCGACTTTCAGGGACCCTTGTGGGATTGCTGCCGGCCCTATCGCTCCTTTCTCCTGAGGCGGCGGAAGCTGGAGCGGCGGTGAAGTTGGCGGATCACCCGACCTCCAAATTGACGGCCTTCCCCCGCATCCACAGCGCCAAAGCCTTCCAGGAGCGGGTTTATTTCGGTTACGGCGAATGGACGAGTGGCGCGGCTGCTACGACGCTGGTTTCCTACACTCCCGGCACGAATGTTCTGGCGGTCGAGCATTCCGTGGCGAGCGACTCCTTCGACGTCATGCGTGAAATCGACGGCACGATTTACCTTCCCCATTGCGATCCCATTCATCACGAGGATTTCCACGATTACAGTTTTCGGGGGCCGGACGGGCGATGGTTGCAAAGCCTGGCCCTGGAGGAGTTGCATGTGTTCGATTTCGCGAAAACCCCGCTCGGTCTCTTCTGCTCCGCCACTTCTCTTTATCAGAGCGTGGATGAGGGCCGGACCTGGACGGCCCTCCGCGAAGGCGATCGGATTCGCTGGTGCGCGGAATTGGAGGGCGCATTGTATTCACCGCTGGGCCAATACACCGGCCAGTGGCAACCGGTGAATGCCACTCCTTCCACCTTCCTGCGAGCCGAGGCCATGGCCGATCCCGCGAGTCAACGTCACGTCCTGTTGGGCTTGGAAACCAGCACCGAACCCGGTAGTGGCGGTTCGTTCGGGGACTTGCGGGTTTACGTGCCGGAGGGGCCGGGGAGTGGAACGCTTAAAAGTTCCGTGATGAATTTCACTCGAGTGGGCCAAGACATCTACATCTTGCACCGTGAGAGCAGCGCGAGCGGGTTTGCCGTGCAGCGGCTCGCTGACATGTCCACATTGCCGGGAACCTTTGATCCACCGCTCCCCATCACCGGCATTCCCACCACGACGACCTGTCTGGAATGGCTGAACGGAAAATTCTACTTCGGCACCTCGAGAGGGGAAATCTGGGTGGCCAACGCCGACGGCTCCGAGGTGGAGATCACCCCCCCGGTGATCGAAAACCGGGTTTACGATGCCTACGGCCGCGGCCTCGCCTTTTCCGGGGATACCCTCCTGGTCGGGGCGCCCGATGCGTTTGCCACGACCTTCCTCGCCGGGAAGGCGGAAATCTGGCGGCATCACGATCGTCAATGGCACTCGCAACAGGTCTTCGACCCTCCCATCCCCGATTTTTCCGGATGGTATGGAAAAGACGTGGCGGTGCAGGGTGATCTCGCGGCGGTAGTGGAAACAGGGCATGATCTGAGCGGCAAAGACCGCGGAGCTGACGCGAACGTGCATCTCTATCAATTCGTGGACATGGGAAACACCTGGGTCTTGCGGGACTCGTTCAGAATTCCCTTCGCCCACAGCGTGGCGTTGCAGGAAGACCTGCTGGTGGTCGGCACCTCGACCGGCTCCGGTATTTATGGTTCGCCCGGTGTGATCCCTTATTCCATCACGCGCGCGGCTGACGGGACGGTGACTCTGACCAAGCTTTCGTCGTTGACTCGCGGCATTGGCTACCAACCCGTCGCGCGCGTGGCTCTGGTGGGAGAGTTCTTGATCGCCGCGTTTTCGGGTGACCCCAGTCGTGAAGCGGTGGGCATGATCGCCGTTTATCAACGCGACGGCGCCGGGTTTCAACGCACGCCGGTTCAGCAGTTTACAGTGGCCGCCCCGGATCGCTTCGGTTTTTCGCTGGCCACGCACGGCCGCTGGGTCGCCGTCGGCGCACCGTTGGCGGATCACGCCATCGGCCCGAACGCGGGTGCCGTGTTTCTGTTCGAGATCGTGAATTCCGCAGAGGGCCCCTTGCGGCTGGCGACGGAAATCCAGCCACCGGTCCCCCAAGTCCAGGCGGAATTCGGCGCTTCCCTCGCGCTGCACGACGGGCTGTTGCTGGTGGGCAGCCCGGTGCGGGAGGTCGGGGGCGTGCGGCACCGGGGGGCTGTTTATCGTTACCGGCTGCAGCCTTCGGGAGCTTGGCTGCCGATGGGTGAAGTGGAGCCGCCGCCCGCCTCGGAAGTGGAATTCGGCATCGAGGTCGCCGTGTCCGACCGTTGGATCGCGGCGGGCAGCCTGGGATCGACGCTCGGAGCCACCGGATTGGCCCAAAGGGTGCGGATTCTTCCCCGCCAGGGTTATGAAGAATGGATGGATGCGCGGCAGATCGCGGTCAGGCGCGCGCCTGAGGATGACCCCGACGCCGACGGTCTTCCCAACGTGCTGGAATACGCCTTCAACCTGCGGCCGGCCGTCGCCGATGCCGCTCCCGCCGCTTGGTCCGAGGCGGAACCGTCCGGCCTGCCGACCCTGACCGGCGCCACCTCGGAAAACGGCTCCTTCATGACCTTCGTCAGACCGAAAGACGACCCATTCGTGACCGTGCTGGTGGAATCAAGCGATGATCTGGCTGCCTGGCGGGAGGAAACCGGAGCGGTGGAAGTGTTAGGCGCCGGAGATTTCCATGAACTCGTTCGGCTGCCCCTGGCCGCGGAGGGGGCGCGGCATTGGTGGCGGGTCCGCGCGCAATCTGCCGCGGACTGAGCTCAGAGAGGGACGAGCCGTTTGCTGCTCCTTCAAGAACCCCGTCTATCGCGCCGTCTTCCGGGATTTTTTCGACATCGAAAAAGAGCCGGTGGCCGGCGCGGCGGCCGATCCGCGGGAAGCGTTTTGACGGCGCTTTCACCGCGATGAAGTCCTGCCGGGCGCTTGCGTTGACGGGCCCGGCAACGTGAGGCTGTGGACGGCGGCGGCAGTCCGTGCCAGCGTGAACTGCCTTCAATTCCTTCATCACCTCACCCTTGCTCACCGTTTTCCGCCATCTCCGTCTGCCCGTGACCTGCGGTATGATCGCTGCCCTCGGCGTGGCCTGCAGCCATCTGCCCGAGCCCCGCAATGCCCGGTTCACCCGCGTCACCGCCGCCGGCGCGCCCGTTCGCTTCGACGGACCGCGCCCGCATATCCGGCACCGCCAGCCCGACTTCCTCAACTACGACGAGCTGGTCCGGCTCAGCCACGATCCCGAAGCAATCAGCCCGGCGTTGAAGGAAAAACTCGAGCGCCTGTGGCGCAGCCCCGTCATCAGCAACGAAGCCTGGTTCCGCGGCGTGCGCCCGCGGCAGACCGCGACCGAACTCGGCCCGATCCTGCGCGTCGCAAGTTGGAACATCGAAAAATCGCTCACCATCCGCGAAGTGGCCGCGGCGCTGACTTCCGAGGCCGCCTACGAAGCCGCCATCGATCCGCGCAAGGCCCCGCCCGGCTCCCGCCAACGCGCCGAGATGCTCCGCCAGCGCGCCCGCCTCGCCAGCGCCGACATCCTGTTTTTGCAGGAGATGGACATTGGCGTGAGCCGCTCGGATTACGTCGATGCCGCGCGCACTCTGGCGCAGGCCCTGCGCATGAACTACGCCTACGCCCCGCAGGCGCTCGAAGTCGATCCCGTGTTGCTCGGCTTGGAGCCGCCGCCGGTGCCGTTGCCCCGCGAGCTGCGCATCGCGCCCCGTCGCTACAAAGGCGTCTTCGGCTCTGCCATTCTCAGCCGTTACCCGATCCTCGCGGTCGAAGCCTTCCCGCTGCAAATGCGGCCCTACGACTGGTATGCCGACGAAAAGAAGCCCTACGACGTCGTCGAAAGCGGGCGCCGGCTGGGCAGCGTGCTCCTCTTTGAGAACCGGATTACGCGCGAGCTGAAGATCGGCGGACGCGGTTATTTCCGCGTCGAGATCGCGGTGCCGCAAGTGCCCGGTGGCCGCGTGAGCCTGGTCAACAACCATCTCGAAATCAAAACCCGGCCCCGGCACCGAAAAGCGCAGATTGACGAAATCCTCGGCTACCTCCAGCCGATCCCGCATCCCGTCATCATGGCCGGCGATTTCAACAGCGCGCCGGACGACCTCAGCTCGACCTCCGCGCTGCGGACCATCTGGCGGCAGCTCGACAATCCGACGGACTTCGTCAACACCGCCTCCACCGTCTCCGGCCTCATTACCGGCGCCGTCGTGCCACTCTATCGCGAGCGCGGCATCGTCAACACGATCAAAAACTTCCAAACCCCGCTCGCGCCCGACATCCCGTTCCTCTTTCCCAACGCCGTGCGCGGCACGTTCAGCAGCATCGAAAACCATCGCTTCGCCGACGGCACCAGCTTCGACTTCCGCGGCGACCGCCACCGCTCGATCAATGGTCGCGGCGGCCTGCTGGCGAACAGCAACGAAAAAGCGCTCAAGGGCCAGAAGACGACCTTCAGCGTGCAACGCCCCCTCGGCCCGCTCGGGCGCTACCGGCTCGACTGGTTTTTTGTCCGCTCGGGCCTGGTTCGCCAGCCGAACGACCCACGCGCGCCGTATCGCCTGGCGCCGCACTTCGGCGAAACGCTCGCGGAGTTCAACGACGGACTCAAAAAGA
>CAZQUC010000371.1:0-4542 GCA_964596095.1 uncultured Enterobacteriaceae bacterium | reverse complement strand
ACGCGTCGGCGTTCCGCGTCTTCCCCGGCGGCGCGGCACCCACGGCCCCGCCGCCGGTGACCGCGCCGGACCTGCCCGCCGAGGCGCGATGGACGTATGGCTTCTTCGCGCCGCTGCGGGCCAATCCGGCGTTTCTTTTCTACGAACGCCGCGGCACCGGTTTCACCACGCGCCAAGGCGGAGAAACCGACGCGCAAACCTACGATCTCACCGACGCCGGCACTTACGATCTCGGCCGCGCCCTGCATTTGCTGATGACGGTGACTTACGAAAACAAGGCGTGGTTGCTCGCCTTGTTCGAGGAGGGAAGCAGCGCGGGCTTGTATGAATTCGACGCCACGGGCGCGCCGACCCAGCGCCAGCAATGGAACGCGCCGCCCGGCGAGAAATTCACCACCGCCGCCGCATTGGGCGAGGGCGGCTTCCTGCTGCTGTCGGGAGCGGGCGGCCGCTCGGCCAATTGGCATCGCTTCGACTACGACGGCTCGCGTCACCGTCGGCGGCTCGGCGGCTCGCTCGCGCCGCTGCATTCGCGGCTCAATCCCATCACGCTCTTTCTTTACAACGAAGAGCCGATGGTGCGCGAGAATGCGCTGCTCTACGAGATGCGACGGCTGCGCGACTGGACCACCGACGCCACGCCGTTGCTGAACGGGGTGTGGTCCGTGGAGTCGTTGCTCGACGCCGGACTGGACGCCGGTCTCGGCCAGCCCGAAACCTCCACGTTGACGCTGCCCGGATTTCCGATCGGCGAACGCGGCCAGCAAGGCGTCTTCCCGGTCGTCAACCAGATGTTGCGGCCGGCGGCGTTTCCGCATGACCGGCCGGTGTCCGTGGCCACGTTTTCGCCGCGCCTCGGCCCGCTGACCCCGCGTGTGCTTTTCGATCCGCCGCCCGGCGAATATCCCACGCCGTTGGCCGCCATCGACGATCCCGATGCCGATCCCGACGATCCGGACGCGGCGCGGGTGCAACCCCAGGACGCCGCGCTGGAGGTCACGCTCACCTCGACCGGTGGCTCGGGCGCGGGCATCAAATATCGTTTCTCCGAAGCCGAAGGCTGGCGGGATTACGACGGCCAGCCGTTGCGCCTGACGCAACCCGTCACCAGCATTTACGCGTATTCGGTCAATAGTTACCCGACGGCCGGCGCGCGTTCGTCAGTGGCCACCGGCGTGTGGCGGCTGCGCGAAACTCCCGCCACGCCGCCGCCGACGGAGACGCCCGCGCCCGAAGACGCCAATGGCAACGGCCTGTCCGACGACTGGGAGCGCGCTTTCAATCAGCACGATCCGAGCGCCGATCCCGACGGCGATGGCCGGACGAACCTGGAGGAGTATCTCGCGGGCACCGATCCGCTCGATCCTGGTGATGTGCCGGTGCAACCTGCCCGGCCGCGGTCGGAGCCGGTGCTGGCTTATCAAGTCGTCGAAGATGAGGGCACGCCCTGCCTCGAGTTGAGCTGGGACCGGGAACATGCCGACGCCGAACTGCAATACTCCGCCGACATGCTGCACTGGCAGACGCTGCGCGAGGGCATCGAGTTCACGCCGGAGGGCTGCCGCGCGTTGGTGCCGCTCGATACGCCGGTCGCGGCGGGGTATTTCCGGTTGGAGCGGCGTTGAGATGGACTCGATGGACCGGCACTTTGTTGGCGATGTTTTGATTCAACCTATCTGATTATGACTCCGAAGTTTTGTTTCTCTGTGATGGTGGCGGCGCTCGGCTGCGCCGCGGCACCGGCCGCCACATTGGTCCTCACGGCCACCAAAACGGCTTCGCCAGGCAGCGATCCAGTCGGGCAGGATGTCGATGGCGACAACCGTCTCCGCGCGTATGCCGCCGACGGGCTGACCATCGACGGGTGGATCGGCTTCGATGTTTCGGAAATAACCGGGCTCGGTTATCCCGTCGTCGTCACCAGCGCCACGTTGACGTTGTTTGCGGAAGGGGATGCTCCCGGCGCGCCTTTCGCCGGCGTGGCGGGCACGCCGCAGTTGGGGGTGTGGCATTCGGCTCACGACGAATGGGAGCGCGGGGGCGACGGGTTTCCCGCCGCGCTGACGGCCAACCTGCTGGGCTCGACCGACATCGGGCCGTTTCCCGCCGACACGCGCACGGCGTATGAAATCGACCTGCTCACGTCACCGGCGGTGAATTGGACGAATTTCCTGGCCGATGATGAACTGACCCTCGTCCTGCGTCTTGCCAATGATCCAGCGGGAGAGCACTGGGTGTATTGGTATGGCAGCGGCGAGCGGCCCGGTGACAACACCACGGGCGGCCATGCCGGCGACGATCCGGTCGGGGCTTTCGCGCCCCGGTTGGTGCTGGAATACGAACGCGTGCCCGAGCCGGGTGTCGCGCTCCTGGCTGCCGCGGCTGCCGCGGTCATGGTGGCGCGGCGGAGGGGAGAGATAGTAAGATAATGAAGATGGTAAGGTAATGGGTGCGGGCGCCGGGAGGGTGTTCTTGCGCCGGCTTCCCTTCCTTTGCTTCCTTCTGTAAAAAAATCCCGTCGCTCACCGCCCCAATCCGAAAGTGAGCGTCCAATACCATTGGATAAAGGCGGGGCCGAAGAAGATCCACAAGGTGGCGCCGAGGGCGAGGTAGGGGCCGAAGGGAATGCGCGCGGCCCATTCGCGGCGGCGGAGCACGATCATGACCATCGCGACGAGGCTGCCGAGGATGCTGGCGGCGAAGAGGGTGAAGAGGATGCCCTTCCACCCGAGAAACGCGCCGACCAAGCCCATGAATTTCACGTCGCCCAGGCCCATGGCCTCGCGCGGCACCACGGCCTGGGTGGTGAGGCCGGACAGATGCCGCACTCCTTCCAGCGGCCGGGTTTCCGCGTCGCCTTGCTCCGGCTTCCAATGAACGGTGCCCTCACTCAGGGTCAGCAGACCGGGGCCGCGCGGCTCGTCATTGAGCGACAACTCCTGGCAGGTGAGCCGCAGCCGGTCGGTAGGGCGGAAAAACACGTCGGTCCACAACAGCTTGTCGCCGCCGAGGGTGATGATCGGTTCCGGCTCGCCTTCGGGTTGGCCGATTTCCCAGGGCGAGGGTTCCTTGAACTTGTAGTGCAGACGCCCGAAGAGGAGTTTGCCCAGCCGCACCACCAACCACACCAGCAGCAGGCCGAGCGCGGCCCCGACGAGCGATTCGATGAGGTTGACCCAGCGCAGGCTGCTGAGGAATTCCGGCAACCACGGGGCGAGCTTGCTCTCCCCCACGGTGGTCACGATCATCGACGGAAAGATCACGCTGCACAGGACGCCCGCGACCATGCCGCCGAGGGTGATCTGATCGGGGATGATCATGTGGTCGAAGTCGATGTAAGTCGCGGCCACGCACAGCGAGAGGAAGATCCACATTGGGATCACCAGCCACACCTGGTCGCGGAACCACAGGAAAGTGATCAGGAACAAGACCGCCGTCAGCAGCTCGACGAGGAGGTAACGCGGCGAAATCCCGCTGCCGCAGTTCGCGCATTTTCCTTTGAGCAACAGCCAACTCACGAGCGGGATATTGTGCCACATCGGGATCTGGTAACGGCACGACGGGCAGAAGGAGCGCTTCGGGTCGGCCACCGAGAGGCCGAGCGGCAACCGGTAAATGACCACATTGAGAAACGATCCGACACACGCCCCCAACACAAAGGCCGCCACGGCCAAGGTGAGGAAAACCGGCGTGGCAAAATACTGTGAGTGTGGCCAGAACCCGGCCAAGGCGAGATCCGCGAAATCCATAGAATTACCGTGTTTTTAACTGATTCTGATAATTTGAAAAGAGGTAATTTGCTGGGCGTGGTCCGCAGGCGCCTGATACCCGGAACCCGCGGCCGTGGCTGGCCGGGCCGCTGATCCACCACGAAGTTTGACACGCTGCGCTCGCCCTGCGGGCTGCGTGCCGGCCATCGTGGCGCCGCAGCAGGCACGGAATCCGCGGGCCATCGTCCCTGCGGTGGGCGTCCCGCCCAATCCTGTTTACAGAAGTCGGGTTCGAATAGAGGAAAGGGAAGAGCGCTGAAGAACCTTCCCTTTCTTTCTGTAAAAAAATCTTCAGCGAACAGTATGGGGAGGGATGTCCCCGCCACGAGACGCTACTCCACCCCTGCCCCCAGCCGCAGGAAAACGCCGCCGGGCGTTTGGCGGGAGATGACCCGCACGGAAATGACGCCGTCCGGCGCGGTGGTTTCCTCGATGACCGCGTCCCCGCTCCAGGGGTCGGAGCCCACCTTCCGCGCCAGGCGCGTCCACGTCAGCATGTCGAAGCTCTCTTCCACAAAGAGCACCACATCCGCCGGCACCTCGCCCTGCCGGGTGAAATCCAGCGTCAGACGCGGCTCGCCCTGCCATTGGATTGGCTTGATTTCCAAAAGCGCGGCCTGCCTCTCCTTCGGCGCGTAGTTCAGGGCATACTCTAGGAGATTAGGCAGGCCATCGCCATCCGGATCGGCTTCCGGACCACTGACGGCCGGATCCGCTTGCTCGGCCTGCGTGAAGTGAGAGTTCTTCCACTTCCCGAAAGTGATTTCGCCGG
>CAZQUC010000370.1:2413-4564 GCA_964596095.1 uncultured Enterobacteriaceae bacterium | reverse complement strand
GCATCACGAAGCGCAGGTCATGGCTCTGGCGATGGGCGACGACCCATTCGCACTGGCGGTCGAGCACCTTGGGATCCTGGCGGGTGAGGTTCTGCGTGTCGGGAAACACGGCCAGCGTCCATGTGCCTTCCGGCGCGTCGAAGGGCGTGACCGGCACGTTCTCCGCGAAAGGCGGCGGCGTGGTCTCCTGGCCGAAGCCGAAGGGCGTGGCGGCGGACGCCAGCAAGGCGGCCCCGAGGGGTTTGATGAAATCGCGACGGTTCATGAAAGTGCGGGGTTATTTCTTCTCCAGCCACACATAGTCGAGGCCGACCATGTAGCTCTTGACGGCTTCGGGATTGGCGCCGGTGAGTTCCAGTGTGAGCTGATGCTCGCCGGCGGTGAGTTCGCGCTCGCCCAAGGTCAGCAGCGGCGTGGTGGTGACGTTCCAGCCGAAAAAGTCGATGTGCTTGTCGCTCAGCGGCTGGCCGTCGAGCAGCACACGGATCGTGCCGTAGTCGGTGGCGCGGGTGAAGACGGCCTTGATCTCGTAACGTCCGGCTTGCGCGACGGGCAGCGCGAGCGTGAGGCGGTCGCCGGGCTTCGCGCCGTTCCACCACAACTGGGTGTCGCCGGACCAGCGGCTGTCTTTGAAGGCCTTCATGTTCTGCGGGCCGGGCGAGCCGGCTTTGGCGAGGATTTTCAAGGACTCGCCTTCCAGCGCGCCGGGGACGATCATCGGCTCGTCGGCATTGCCTTCGCCGGGCAGCGGCACTTGCGCGGGGCTGGCGAGATAGGCGACGAGATCGCGCACCTGCTCGTTGGAGAACGCCGCGAAGAGCCCCATCGGCATCATGGAAATGCCGGGCTTGATTTCCTCCGCGATCTCCGCCCGGGCCACCACTTCCTCGCCGGCGATGGTTTGCACGGTGTAGGCGGTGTCGGTGGTCTTGCGGATCATGCCCGAGACGACGCGGCCGTCCTTGAGCGTGAAGATATACAATTCGTAATCCGCGCCGATGAGGGCGTTGGGGTTGACGACGTTTTCCAGGACGTAATCGAGATTGGCGCGGTTGGAGCCGGTGATGTCCGGGCCGATGTGGCCGCCTTCGCCAAAGAGCACGTGGCATTGGCCGCAGGACGCGGTGTAGAGCACGCGGCCCTGGCTGCGGTTCGCGCCTTTGAGGAAATCCGGCGTCAGCACGGTTTTCCATTTGGCGTGTTCTTCCTCGGCCATCTTCGCGAGATCGCCGTCGAGGCCGCCGACCTTGCCCCAGGCGGCTTCGAGCTGGCGGGTCACTTCCTCGTTTTTCAGGTCGGCGATCTGGCGCGCCACGAAGCTGGGCACGGCGGAGCGGTCGATCTTTGTCGCTGCCACGGCTTCCAGCAAAGCGGACGCCCATTCCGCTCGCGTGGCCAGCGCGTTGATGGCGGCGGATTTTTCCTCGGCGCTGAACCCGTCGTAACGCTCCAGCACCGCGGGCGCCAGCGCGGTGGCGCTGTCCGAGGCCGGCAATTGCGGCAGGAGCTTGAGAATGGTGAGGCGCAACGCCGCGTCATCGACACGCCCCGCCAGCAGCCCCGCCGCCGCGGGATCGCGGCCATTGACCAAGGTGCGCAACGCGGCCTGGCGGCGCTCGTCCGGCAGCGCGGTGTCGGCCACCTGCTCGCGCAGTTGCGGAAAGACGCGCTGGTCGCCGAAGGCCACCGCGAGCGCGGTGCGCAGGTCGCGCAATTCCGCGGCGAGGTCCGGGCCGTCGGTGCGTTTTTCGATCACGTCGTCATACGTGCGGTAGGCGCGATCCCATTCCGCCGGCGCGGTGAGGCCGACGCGGCCTTTCAACCCCTCCAGCGCGGCCTTGGAAAGATAGACCAGACCCGAGCCGGTTTTTTCCCTGGCGATGGCGCGCACGAGGCTGGCCAGCGCCTCCTCATTGCCCATGTCGGCCACGCGCCGCGCGATGTTTTTCGCCACCAGCGGGATCTTGGATGAAGCCGCCAACTCCAGTGCCTTCTCGGGATTGGTCGGCACCAGCGGCTCAATGGCATACCAATACATCTGCGGGAGATTGTGGTCGTCGGCGTCGTCGGCGTGTTGGATGAGGGCTTCCGCGATGTCCCAGCGTTGGTCGAGCGGCAAACGCTGAAGAGCGGAGGCGATGGAGAGGCGGA
>CAZQUC010000370.1:0-2313 GCA_964596095.1 uncultured Enterobacteriaceae bacterium | reverse complement strand
CCCTTCCACGCCTTCCACGTCGCATCATACTTCACGCGATACAGCCGCCCGTTGGTGCGGTCCCAGACTTCCGGCTGGGTGCGGTGGCATTTTTCGCGGTCATACCAGTCGATGAAATACACCGCGCCGTCGGGACCGACCTTGAGCGCGACGCCGGTGAAATTGGTGTCGTGGGTTTTGAGGAAATCCGGCAAATGCTTGGCGACGTAGCCGGAGCCTTGTGGCACGAGGTTTTCCTGGTTGATGCGCTGGCCGTGGATGTTGAAAAACATCGCGCGGCCGCGGTATTCCTCGGGAAAGTTGTCGCCGTTGTAGATCAGCAACCCGCAATGCGCGTGGCCGCCGCCCGCCGCGTCGGAGACGGCATTGCCGGAGTGCGGCGTGGTGCCGATATAATGCAGGTGGTCGGCGATGGTGTCGATGTTGGTATAGACGTAGGGATTGAAGTGCCCGAGCGGGTTCGACTGGCGGAGGTAATACCCGCCCTGGATGATGTGCCAGAAGTGCGGAATGACGCAGGCCTCGGCGAACCAGTCGCCTTGGTCGTTATAATCGAAGCCCCAGGAATTCGACGTGCCGGAGGCAAAAATCTCGAACTCATGCTTCACCGGATGATACCGCCAGTAGGCGCAATTCAGCGGCGTGCGGGCACGCTTGCCCTCCACCGGCTCGGATTTGGTCACCCGCACTTCGGAATGGGTGAAGACGCCATGGCAGCCGTAAAGCCAGCCATCCGGCCCCCAGATGAACGAGTTCAGCGTTTCGTGGGTATCTTGGTAGCCCCAGCCATCGGCGAGGATGACCGGATCGCCGCCCGGCTTATCCCCCGATTCATCCAGCGGGATGTGGAGCAGATACGGCGCGGCGCCGATATACACGCCCCCGAAACCCATCTCGATGCCGCTGACGAGATTGAGGTTTTCGATGAAGACCTTCCGCGTCTCGAACGAGCCGTCACCATCCGCGTCTTCGAAGATGAGAATACGATCCCGGCCCGCGAAGATGTCCTTGAGTTGATCCGCATCGGGGCGGGAGAGATCGCCATCGTCGTCGGCGCGCGGAGCGGGTGGCCGGGTGGCGCGGCGGGGATACGTCATGCCCTCCACGACCCAGAGGCGCCCGCGCGCATCCCAGCAAAAGGCGATGGGTTGGAGCAAGTCCGGCTCGGCGGCGAGCAGATCGACCGAGAACCCCGGCGGCACCTCCATTCTTTGGAGCGCCTCCTGCGGGGAGAGCAGCGGATTCGCCGCCAAGGGCAGCGAAAGGAACAGGAAAGCAAGGGATCGCGGCAAGTTCATGGCTGCCATGCTGCCACCCCGCGCCGCCCTGACAAGGCACTGACGGCCGACGAATTTCCCATTTTTCCCTCGTCCGTCGCCCGAGGGGGAAACGAGAGCACGTTCGCGGGGCGCGGGTTTCCACAGGATTGAGGCGGAAAGCCGGCCTTCAGTTTGGGACCTAAATTTTTTGATCGCGCAAATAAGCGGAAACCGCGGCGCTGACTTTCTTCTTCACCTCCGGCCATTCCAAGGGGCGCAACACGAGCGGATCGTCCTCGCCTTCCGCGCCGTGAAAATAGGTCAACGACAGGAGAACGTATCCGATGTCGTCGTTCTGATACTTTTGCCGGAAAAACTCCAGCATTTCGGCGAGAGAATAAAGATCGAGCAAATAAGCGATGTCCCAAAAATCCTTTTTGCCGCCCCGTCGGGCCACGGCGCCCAATTTCATCGGGATGAGGTCGGGAACGGAAAGCATCCGCAGGCCTCCGATGGTTTCGACCGGCCTCAAATAGGGGTAGGCGTGCTTGATGAGGTCGATTTTCACGCCATCGATGTTCATCAGCAGGGTTTGCGCGCGCTCGTCCACTTTGACGACGCGGGGAAATTCCCGCCGGATCGCTTCCCAAACTTCCGGCAGATCGAACGGACGGTTCGTGAACAGATCGATATCAACGGAAATCCGGTGGCCGAAGCGCAGGGCCAGATTGGTGCCACCGACCAGAGCGAACTGATCCAGTTCGGGCAGCGTCATCAAGCGATTCAGTATTCCCAGTGTCCCAGGTTCGACCGTGTTTTGGTGTAGCATTTGAAGTCCTGTTCCTGCAGGTTGAGCACGACGCAGAGAAATGAAATCGCCGTTTTTTTGAGGTAAGCCGCTTCGGTGATTTCTTGCCGAATCCGGTCGTCGCCATAGTAACGAAAGAGCGCCACGATATCCGCCCAGAGGCCGTAATTGAGCACCTTTTCCATGATGAAAAGACTGCGCCGCTCGAAATCCAGCGTGGAGAAATCCACATCCCAAAAGGCGGTC
>CAZQUC010000369.1:0-4566 GCA_964596095.1 uncultured Enterobacteriaceae bacterium | reverse complement strand
CCCAAGCGCCGGCTCCCGAATCTTATGTCAGACCTCGAACGCGCCCTGCAAATTGCCGTCCAAGCCCATGCCGGGCAGAAGGACAAGAACGGCGCCGCCTATATTTTCCATCCCCTGCGCGTGATGGCGCGGTGCGTCACCGCCAACGCGAAAATCGTGGCCCTGCTGCACGATGTCGTCGAGGACACCGATGTCACCTTCGAGCGGCTGCAAGAAGAGGGCTTCTCCCCGGACGTGCTGCGCAGTCTGCGCTTCTTGACGCATGGGGCCGGCGTTGCGTATGAGGACTACATCACCGCGATCATGAGCGACCCCACCGCCACCGAAGTCAAGATCGCCGACCTGGAAGATAATGCCGACATCCGGCGCTTGTCGGAAGTGGATGATCGGGCCGTGGCGCGCCTGCGCAAATACCTTGCCGCCTATCGCCGTCTGACCGCCGCACGCGACGAGCGCCTCCGCGAAGCGGGTTCCCGCGATTGACGCGAAGATCCCAAGAGCAATCACGCCACCCGGCGCCCGACGAAAGGGAATCCGTTTGGGGTTGCACGCTTCGCCCTGACCGAGAAGGAGGCGGGTCGGTCTTCTTTCCAAGCCGACCCTCAGTCATCTATCGAACTCGGAAGCAGAAGACTGACAAGAAGTGCGGCGATGCCTATGACGAACAAGCGTGGCCAGAAGAACCCGAAAAGAAACGCGATGCCATTTGCCGCCGTGAAAATGCCTCCAAACCATGCCAGTTTGCCTCTGATGCCAAAAGGCCGCTATACCAACTCAGGAGAGTGGGACGGCCCCAGTATGAATTGTCATCATCACGAGGCCGGCCACCCTTGAACCTCCGCGCAACGACTCTAATCCCGTCGGCGACGCAAGAATGCCAACGCTCCGATAGCGGCCAAGCCCGCCGTGGCCGGTTCGGGCACGGCGGTGATGACGATCGCGGCCAGTCCGCCGCGCGCGCCGGGAGGGTTGTTGGGGTCGTTCCACGCCGGGATGGAAAACGTGAGGCTGTCCCCGGTAAGAGCGCCGGTGGTCGCCTGTCCGCGGATTCCCTGGGTGGAGTCTCCAAGAGGATCCTCGAGCGAGCCATTCCATGTGCCGTTGCCCAGGATAGGGACCGGCAGGGGATTCCCTCCCACGGTCGCCGTGTGGAAGGCGGTTCCTCCATCGGAGCTGAGATACAACGTGAGCGTGTAGGCGGTCAGGCCTTCGTTGGTCAGCCAGTCATCCAGCCCGTTGAGGGTGACGGTCACGCCATTGTCATTCAGATAATTGCGAAAGACGCTGATTTCCGAGTTGCCTCCCTCCGTGCCGGTCCACGAGCCTGCCAGCCAATACTGCGGCGTGCCGCTGAATCCGAAATCGAGGGTGGCGGACGTGCCATTCAAAGTTACCCCGCTCCCGGTGGTCGAGAGGATATCGGTCCACTCGGCGCCGAAGGAATTTCCTCCGGCCTGGGCGCCCCCGCCGTCCGGCACGCCGGATGAATGCAAGGCGAAGTTGATTCCGATCACGGTGGCGCTGGAGGCGGCCATGACCGTGGCGAAGTAGGCGATGATCAGGTTGGTTATTTTCATTGGTTGGTTGGTGTTCGGGCTTTCCGGTTCGGACAAGAATGGCAGGTGAGGTTTCCGCGCTGTGCGCCGAAGGGCGAACCGCGGCGGTCTCCGGTTAGCGGGGCGAGGGGGTGGCCACGATCCGGAGGAAAATCCGGTCGAGCGGCGCGCTGGCCGTCGCGGTCACGGTGGCGACGCCGGCGGCCTGAGCGGCGTGCGGAATGTTGACGGTCGGCCCGCCGTCGGGGCCGGCCACGCCGTTGCCCGCATACCAGCTCACGAGATCGAGCGACCATTCGTAGGAGCCGCTCACGTCGCTGAGGGGCGGGCTGGCCTGGGGATGAGTGAAGGTGGTCACGGTCCCATTGGTGGAAACCTGGGTGAGGCCGCTGCCGTTCGGCGCGGCGGGATTGGTTCCCAAAAAAGCCTCGATACCATTGGGAAGCCCGTCCGCGTCCGCGTCGTCGTCGAAGCCGGTTAGTCCGCCCACCGGAAATCCGCCGATCCATGAGGCATAATTCCGCTCTCCCGGCAGGATGAGGAAGTCCGATGCGGGATTGAAAGAAGCGGAGCCGGTCTGGAAGGCGATGGCGTCAAGGATACCGTCGATCCCGCGGCCGACGAAGTTGGCGCGCCCGAAATAGCCGAAAGTCAGGGTGGTAACATCGGGAGTCGCGAAAGGGCCGCCGCTGACCGAACCGAACGGCACGCCATTGACATAACCGGTGAGCGTCGCCGAACCGGCATCCCAGGCGAAGGCGAGATGCACCGGCTCTCCTGCCGGTGGCAAGGCCGTGAACTGCTGCCGGGCGGCGCTCCCGTTCCAGTAAAAGAGCTGGAGGACGTCATCATTGTCTTCCGCGCGCAGCCGGAGGTTGCAATCGCCCTGGACGTCCATCACCACGGGAGTGGTTCCCGTGCCGGTTGATTCATAAGTTACCAGCGCCTCGGCCACCCAGTTCAGAGCCCGCAGGTCTCCCAGAACGGAAGGATCGATGGCGAAACCATCCGTGCCCCCTTCATTCCCCGGATTGATGATCGCGAAGCCTCCATCAATGGTCGGCGCTCCATTGGCTCTGAACGTGCCGGTGGCATCCGTCTCCCCCGCGTCCAGTGTATAATCGACGCCATCGAAGGAACCGTTGAAATGGATCAGCAACTGGGTCTCCAGCGGAGAGCCGGCCTCCGTGGTCACACTCGCGATGTTGGAAGGGTCCGAATTTCCCGCCTCGTTTGTGGCAAAGATCCGGTAGTCGTAGGCCGTGCTGGCGGTCAGCCCGGAATGACTGTCGAGATAAAACTCCTCATCGGCCTGCGCCGTCCCCACCGTGACCCACGTCCCGGCTCCGGCGGGTGAGCGCTGGATGAGATAACCCGTCTCCGTCGCGAAGACATCCGTCCAGGTGAGACCCGCCTCGAAGGCTGAATACGGTTCGGCGGCGAGGTTGGTCACCGCCTTGCCCGCCGGCACGGTGACGAAAGAGCGGCCCGCTTCGCTCCAGGCGTGCTGGGCCGGAGTGGCCGCCGTATTGACCGCGTGGAAGCGGTAGAAGTAGCGCGTGTCCGGCGAGAGCCCCGTGAGAGCGCCGCTGACCGGGCCGATGGCCCGCGCGCCCAAGGCATTCGAGTGGGCCCACGCGCCCGTTCCCTGGTCGATGATATCCCAATACAGCGTGACCTCCGCGGCGATGGTGAAGAGATTGACGCTGGCCTGGGCTGCGGTGCCGGTGGCTCCGCTCACGCTCGCTCCCACCAGCGTCGGTTGCCCGGAGCCTGCCAGCTCGACGCCCGTGACGTCCGTCCATGTTTCGCCGATACGGATGGCATCCAGTTCGCCGCTTCCGTTCATGCCGTTCATCCACAACAGCAGATGGGTGGCGGTCATCGCCGAGTCCACCGTGCTCGTGGCCGTCCAGGAAATCGCGCCGAGGTCGTTGTCGATGGTTTCGTTTTCCTCGTAGCGCTTGATCGCGATCACATCGTCGCCGGTGGCGCGGATGATGAGGCGTCCGACCAGCAGGCCGTAACCATTCACGCTGCCGGCCGGTTCGAAAGCCTGGATGCTATAGACGCCGTCAACGATGACACCCGCGATCCCGTTGACGGTGGCGGTGGTGTTGCTCAGCGTGCCGTGGCTGATATAAGCGGCGTTGCCCGCCTCGTTCTGGCCGGTCGCGATCGACCGCGCGTTGTTCCACGAAAAGCCGGCGCCGATGAATTCGTCTTCCAGAGCCTCTCCGGAGGCCAGGCCGATCCCCATCGCCGTGTCGCCCACGTTATTCAGGCGGACGCTGAAGAAGATTTCCCGATCTGTATTGAAATCGATCGGCGTTTCCAAGGGGCGGGTCGCATAGATGCCGGTGTCCCAGGAAGCGGTGTTGTTCCAGACCCCGCCATTGACGCCATCGTTCGAGGGCAGACCGGGCAGGTCCGCGCCATCGACGTTGAAATTGTCAGCCGTGAAGATACCCGAATTGCCATAAGTGACCCACGTGCCGGTCATGCCGATGCTGGTCGCGGTATCTCCGGCGCCGCCGAGGCTGGCGTCCCCGGCGGAGATGCCGTCGAACAATTCCTGCACGAGGATTTCCGCATGAAGGCAGGAAACCGAAGCGGCGAGCCATGCGATAATCGGTATCAAGTGGGGTTTCATCGAGGTGGATTCTTCTTGTCTGTTTTCGGTCAAGCGTGCGACGATCCGTCCGCCGCCCCGAAACGAGACGGCTTGGTCAGAGATCGTCAGCCTAGCGTCCGCGCCCTCCTTGCCTACCTCCCCAAATGGGGGGAAAGTGACTCACGCCGCATCCGGTTCACGACTGCCCGCGGAATTTCATCGCGGCCTCCGTCCTCGTATGCACATGCAGCTTCGCGTAGATGTTTTTCAGATGCCAGCGGATCGCCTCCGCCGAGAGGTTGAGCCGCTGCGCGATTTCCTTGTTGGCCAAACCGTAGGAAAGCATCTCCATGACTTCGGTTTCCCGGCGCGTCAGGGTGTCGAGTTCTTCATTTC
>CAZQUC010000368.1:0-4594 GCA_964596095.1 uncultured Enterobacteriaceae bacterium | reverse complement strand
GAAGGATGAAATAGGAAGGATGAAGCCGGAGGAATTTCCTATTTCATCCTTCCTATTTCATATTTTGAGAACGGGGCTCTCCGGCGGTGCGCAGGGGGCGGTCGAGTTGCTTTTTCAGCTGGTCGAGGACGCCATTGATGAAGCGTGGGGAGTCGGGCGTGCCGAGGCCCTTGGCGAGTTCGATGGCTTCGTTGATGGCGACGACCGGCGGCGTGTCGAGGCAGAAAAACATCTCGTAAACCGCGAGGCGGAGCAGGTTGCGGTCCACCACTTCCAAGCGCGAGAAGTCCCAGTGCTGGAGGGCGGGGACGAGGCGGGCATCGATCTCCCGCACGCGGGGGAGCAGTCCCGCGACGAGTTTCTCCGCGAATTGGCGCGCCGCCGGTTTGGCCTGGTGGAGCGTCCAGAAGTGCTCCCACTGCGACCCGGAGGGCGGGGGATTCTGTTCCAGGCTGTAGAGGAACTGAACGGCGGCTTGGCGTCCGGCTCGGCGCAGGCTCATGAGGTGGCTCGTTCGCGGGCGCCGCCGCGGGCGCGTTCGCCGGGATACGCGGTGTGCAGTTTCTGGAAGAGTTCGCCCATGCCCAGCGCGGCGTGCGCGGCTTCGGCGCCCCGGTTCAATTCCTCGCCGAAACAACGGGCCTTGGCTTGCTCTTCGTCCTTGAGGAGCAGCACTTCGTTGATGATGGGCACCTGATGGCGGACGGCGATGCCGGCGAGCTGCTCCGCGACGACGCGCGCGATGATGTCGGCGTGGGCGGTTTCACCCTCCAGCACGACGCCGAGGGCGACGATCACATCGACGCCGGTGTGGTTGGCGATGTATTCGGCGCAGACGGGGATCTCATACGCTCCCGGCACG
Organism: uncultured Enterobacteriaceae bacterium; assembly: GCA_964596095.1. Classification (GTDB taxonomy): domain Bacteria; phylum Verrucomicrobiota; class Verrucomicrobiia; order Verrucomicrobiales; family V1-33; genus CAJBME01. Next base: position 3,732 of record CAZQUC010000368.1, on the reverse strand, counting down.
TGGTAGAGAGGGATGCTGGCATTGGGCATGTGCGCGACGAGTTCGTCGCGGCACGAATCGATCAACCCCTGGACGTATTCCTCGTTGTAGGAGCTGGCGATGATGGCGAATGTGCGGCGCGGGCCGATGAGGCGCGGCCGCCGGGTGATGGTCCCTTCTGCTGACATAAAAGCGAGAGTCGTCTTTTCCCCGACCGCCTGCAAGGAAAGAATCCACTTTCTTCACCGCTGGCGGGGAGCCCGCCGCGAGGGGGTGTCACAATTTCAATTCGGTGAGGCCGGTGTGGTTCTGCGGGGTGATGAGAATGCGCCACCGCCCGTCGAGATGCAGCAGGTGCCAGGTGAGAGCGCCGGTTTCGGTGTGGGTGCGGCCATCGGCGGACGTGCCATGGAACGCCACCGGGAAGCTGACTTCGAGCCGCATGCCCGGCAGCAGCCGGCGGGTGAGCGGGCCCGCGCGGGTGAACCGTCGCTCGGGCCAGGCCGCCGCCAGCCGCCGGAAATAATGCCCGACGCTGACGCGGGAGCGCACCCGCGCGGCCGCGCGGGCTTCGAGATAGAGCACGTGGGCCCGGTAGAAATCCGCCACCCGGCGCTGGGGATGCCGCTCGCCGAGCATCGCGCACCAGGCGTCGGCGAAGGCGTTCAACGAGGCTTCGTCGTCCGGCGGCGGGCCGGGCGTGACATACAGCACGTCAGTGCCGAAGAACTGGCGGGTGATTTTCCACGCGCCATCGATTTGACGCAGATGATAGACCGAGTAAGCCAGCCCGCCCTGGCCTGAGCGGCTGCGGTGGGTGGCGTGGTATTCCACGGGCAGCACCGCGCGCACGGCGCCGTCGTGGGTCAAGGCAAGATCGGAACTGCGGATGCCGTCGGAGACCGCGCGGCCGTAGCGGTATTCGGCCACCGGCCAGCGTTCCTCGTAGTCCATTTTGTCCACCTCCAATTGCTCCGCGAGGTTCGGACTCCGCCCCACGGGCATGACATCGGGCATGAAAAACGCGCTGAGGGCATCCATGTCGTCGCGCCCCTGGGCATCGCGGAAGGCGGTGAAGAAAGCCTTCATTTCCCGCGCCGTTTCCGGCGGAACCGGGAGGGGGGCGCGGACTTTCGACTCGTGCGGCTCCGGCCATTGTTGCAGGGCCACGGCGGTGCCGAGGACGCCCAGCGGCAGCGCGACGCCCCAGTGCCAGCGGCCGCGGCCGGCTTTCATCCACGACGCGGCGATCATCCCGAGCGTGACCAGCCCGGCCCCCTGGATGGCCAGCGCCCCCACCATCAGCAACGGCGCCACGAAGGGCCAATACGCCGTGCTGTCCTCGATCCACAATTTCTCCCCCGCGACGACCTTCCATTGATTGGCGAATTGGTTGTGAGGGAAGGGATTTTTAGGATTGAGGCTCCACCAGCCGAGCGGTTGCTGCTCGTTGGTTTGCAGCGTCAGGACGCCGGCTTCCCATTGCCCGCGCAGCCACCAGCCGTAGTCCAGATAGAAAAACAGCGGCCAGCCGAGGATGACCACCAGCACCACGGCCCGCAGCATGCCGAGCAACCGCGCTGAAGAAGGCCGCCAGCCGAAGGGCAGAGGCAGCCGGTCCTCCGCCGGAGCGGGCTGGAGCCGCCGCGCCCGCCAGATGATCCATAGCATCAAGCCCGCCAGCCCATACGAGGCGAAATGAACCACCAGCAGCGCCTCGATCACTTTGCCATAACCGTGGAAGAAGCCCAGCGGCAGGATCGTGTCGGCCTGGATGAGATTGAGGAAGCCCGACAGGCAGAAGAGCGCCAGCAGCGTGCCCAGCACGCTCCAGAAAAAATCCCCCCAGCGCAGGCCCCGCGTCACCAGCGCCCGGCTGTCATAGCGCGGCGGGGTGGAGGCGATCACGTCCAGCCGCGCGATCATTTCCTCCACCGAAGCCGGGCGCTTCGCGGGATCGGGATCGATGGCCTCGGTGATGAGTTCGTCCAGGCGCACATCGACCCGGCCCAGCGCGGCCGCCGGCTTCCACGCGCCCCGCGGCGGCGCGCCGGTCAGCATTTCATACAACATCACGCCCAGCGCGTAGATGTCCGCCTTCCGGGTGGCCGGCGCTCCCGGCCGATACGTCTCCGGCGCGACATACTCCACCGTGCCCGCGAGCTGGCCGCTCATGGTCAGGGAGAATTGCTGGTGGCGTTTTTCCAGCGGCAGGGCGAGCCCGAAATCGGCCACCTTGGGATCGCCTTCGGGCGTGAGGAGGACATTGGAGGGCTTGAGATCGCGGTGCAGCACGTTTTGCCGGTGCGCGGCGGCCACGCCCTCGGCGATCTTGCGGAAAATCGCCAGCGCTTCCTCCTGGGGCAGACCTTGGGGAGGAATGCGCGCGCTCAGGTTTCCCCCCTCCACCAGCTCCATCACCAGCGCCGGGCGTTCGTCCTCGCATTCCGTCACCTCCTGCAGGGCGACGATGTGGGGATGCGCGAGTTTGGAGAGGGACGCGGCTTCGGTGCGGAGGCGTTCCTCCGCGATGGCCTCGCCGAAGCGGGGCACCTTCACCGCCACCAATTGGTCATCCGCCACCCGCCGCGCCCGCCACACCAGCCCCAACCCGCCCTCACCCAGCAGCCGCTCGCACACATACCCCGCCAACTCGGGCGCGGGTGAACCCACGGGCGAGTCATCCAGCGCCGTCGCCACCACCGCGCGTGGATCCAGCCCCCGCAGGCGGGGGGATGTTGTCTGGTTAGGCAAAGGACTCATCGGCGTGAAGGGAACGGCGGCGGGTGTGGAGAAAGGTGTCGGATTCAAGGAAGGCACGGGAGCCGGCTCACCCGTCCAGCAGCGGGCGCAATTCCTCCTCCAGCACCACTTCGCCATGCCCGCCGTGGGCGAGCAGGAAACACTTCCGCAAGACCTCGCGATACCGCGCGCGCAGTTGATCGGCCGCGACCCGCAGCGCGCTGTCGGGCACGCCCAGTTCGCGCGCGACTCTCGCATAGAAGGGGCTGCGCAACGGTCCCTCCAGCCCCTCCAGCAGCGATTCGAAGATCTTCGAATACCCTTTCGCCGCATAGCGCCGCGCCAGGGAAGCCAGCGCCTCCTCCATCACGGCCAGCCGCCAGGCGTTGCGATAGAGTTTTTCGATGTCCGTCTCCTTGGTGAATTCCGCGGCGTAAAACCCTTCAAGCGCCGGCCACATTTCATCCTCCGACAGTGCCGCGGCGTCCGCCGGCAGGGGCGCTGTTCCGGCGTCTCCCGTCATGAACCATTCATAAACCTGCAACTGCAACAAGCCGGGCTTGATGTCGTGCCGTTTTGGGGAACGGAAAATCCCGCTAAGGAAGGCGGCCGTCCGGCGGGCGGCGGCGGCGGGGTCCAGCCCTTGATGGCGCGCCAGCACGTAAACCGGGTAGGCATACACCCGCTCCAGGAATTTCCGGTCTTCGGGCGATTCGACACCCGTCCCGGGTCGCGCGCCCGTGGAGCCGGGGCCGCTACCCTTCCTCGAGCCTGCTCCGCCGGGGACGGAAGGCGTTTCCAATGTGAGCGGGGACGGCCGGAACACTGGGGGCAAACGGGAGGGCGATTTCCGTCTATCAATCCTCATGTGCCGACGTGTGCCAAGTGATCTTCATTCTTGAGAGGGCTGAGAGTGGTTCCTTATATTCGCGCGAACGCCTTCCTTCCGACCTCACCGGTTCGTCGTGAGTGAAAAACGCTTGAACGGATTCCCATGTCGCGTCTCGCTAG
>CAZQUC010000367.1:0-4604 GCA_964596095.1 uncultured Enterobacteriaceae bacterium | reverse complement strand
AGCCTCGCTTGCCCTGGGCTGCGATGTGACGCCCCTTTGGGGCTAAACAGATACAGGCGAGACGCCTTCCACGGCGGCCAGGATGGCCACCCTACCCATCCGCCCCTTCGAGGCTCAACACATACTCGCCATGACCATCGCTCTTTTCCCTCTCGAAAGTCTTAAGTATATGCCTATGGGCGGGACGCCCGCCCCCCTTCCTTCCTTCCGCGCGTTGCTTTTCCCTCCGATGTCCGCTATTCTCGCGCTGCGTATGAACCGACGCCTTTTCATCCTCTTTCTCCTCGTGGCGCTGGGCGTCGCTTCGGTGGCATGGGCGCAATGGGGTTGGGGACGCCGGCGCGGGCGCGGCTGGGCGAGCGACGTGCGCACCGCCCGCGAAGTGCCCTCGGGCAGCACCGGCACCCCGACGTGGGAAAACCCGCCCGATTTCACGCAGGATGTCTTCACCTTCGCCCGCCTGCGTTACGGCGGCAATGGCGGCGGCCGCGGCGGGTGGACCACCGACATGCCGGACAGCGATCTCAATCTTTCCTGGCGCCTGCAACAGATGACCTCGATGAAGGTCGATCCCGATGGACGCGTCATCAACATGACCGACGAGGAACTGGCCGACTTTCCCTTCGTTTATATCGTCGAGCCGGGCGGCCTGTCCTTCACCGACGACGAGGCCGCGGCCATGCGGCGGTATCTGCTCAATGGCGGCTTCCTGTTGCTGGATGATTTCTGGGGCGAAAACGAATGGGAAAACTGCGAGTGGGCGATCAAGCAGGTCTTTCCCGAGAAAACCTTCACCGAACTGCCGCTGGACCACCCGCTCTACAAAATCGTCTTCGACATCAAAGAGAAAGGCCAGGTGCCCAATGTCGGCACCGGTGCGGACAGCGAATTCACCGGCATCACCTGGGAGCGGGAGGATGCCAAAGAGGTGCATCACCGCGCGCTCTTCGACGACAAAGGCCGCCTCATCGTGCTCGCCCTCCACAACACCGACAACGGCGACGGCTGGGAGCGCGAGGGCGAGAGCGATTACTACTTCCACAATTTCTCCGAAAAAATCGCCTACCCCCTGGCGGTCAATATCATCGTTTACATCATGACGCATTGAGCGCGCCGCCGCTCGTTCCCCTTCATTCTTCCAGCCCGCCACTTCACGCATGAGCCACCCGCCATCTTCCGAGACGCCCGCCGACGAACTCCCGCTCCCCGTTGCCCCCGCCATCATGGCCGAGGGCGCTCCCGAGCCGGAAGCTCCGATGACCGACGCCGAAGCGCTCGATCTGCTCCTGGAGAGCCGGGATCAAATCAGCAGCACCCTCGGCCAGGTCATCGTCGGCCAGCGCGAGGTCATCGAACAAATCCTGCTCAGCCTGCTGGCGGGCGGCCATTGCCTGATCACCGGCGCGCCGGGATTGGCCAAGACGCTGTTGGTGAAATCCATCGCGCAGGTCTTCGCGCTCGACTTCCAGCGCATCCAGTTCACCCCCGACCTCATGCCCGCCGACATCACCGGCACGGAAATCCTGCAGGAAACGCCGGAGGGCCGCCGCCTCACCTTCGTGCGCGGCCCCATCTTCGCCCACATGGTGCTGGCCGATGAAATCAACCGCACCCCGCCCAAGACCCAGGCCGCGTTGTTGGAGGCGATGCAGGAGCACCAGGTCACCGCCATGGGCCACCGCCACCCGCTGAGCGAGCCCTTCTTCGTGCTCGCCACGCAGAACCCCGTGGAAATGGAAGGCACCTACCCGTTGCCCGAGGCGCAGTTGGACCGCTTCCTCTTCAACGTCGTGGTCGATTACCTGCCCGAAGCCGAGGAAGTGCAGGTCATCCTCCGCACCACCGGCGCCCGCCCGCCGTCCATCACGCCGCTCTTCACCCGCGAGGACGTGATCCATTTCCAGAAACTCGTCCGCCAGGTGCCCGTCGCGGAGGAAATCGCCACCTTCGCCGTCCGTCTCGCCGCCGCCTCGCGCCCGCGCCAGCCTGGCACGGCGGACTTCGTCAACGACTGGGTCAGTTGGGGCGCCGGCACCCGCGCCGGACAAGCGCTGCTCCTCGGCGCCAAAGCCCGCGCCCTGCTCCACGGCCGCGCCCACGTCACGCTGGAGGACGTCAAAGCCCTCGCCGCGCCCGCGTTGCGTCACCGCATCCTGCTCAACTACCGGGCGGAAGCCGACGGCGTGAAAATCGACGACCTCGTCGCGCGACTCGTCGCGGCGGTCAAACCGGTGTAGCCTCCGGCCCCCGTGCGCATGATCGACACCGTCCTCCGCAAAGCCATCGAAGCCCGCCTCGCCTCCCAGGGGTTGGACTGGCTCCGGCTGCGCCATCTCGAACTCCGCGCCTCGCAAAAAATCCTCTTTCTGGAGATCGACCTCGACGGCGAAGACCAGCCCGTGCATGCCACCGCCCGTTACCAGGTGGTGGACACCGGCGTGCTCATCGCCTCGGTTGAAACCTCCCGCCGCTGGCTCACCGAATGCGCCCTCCTCGCCCTCGCCAAACACGGCGGCCATTTTCCCCTCCCGCCCGGCCTCGCCGGCACCCTCGCGAGGGCGCTGCTGTAAGCCGCCTTTTTACCATCGATCGAGCCATATCCCGAGATATCCGAAAATATCATACAGGGAAGCATAGAACGCGCCATTGCCCGGAAGGAGACCTCCCCTCCCCCGGCCGGCTCAAACGCCGGCCGGCTTGACATTCCTGTGAAAATCCAAGCCCTGCGTGGTGGCGGCGACGTAGCCGGCGCGGATGACGAAGTCGCCGAACTTTTCGCCCTCCTCCCGCCGTTGGGCGTAGTCTTTGAGCAACGGCGCCAGCGCCGTGGCGATGCCAGCGCCTTCGACATTCTCGCGATAGAGTTTGTTGAGCCGGTCGCCGGCGTGGCCGCCGCCGAGGTAGATGTTATATTTGCCGGGGCCTTTGCCGACGAGGCCGATCTCGGAATTGAACGGGCGACCGCAGCCGTTGGGGCAGCCGGTCATGCGGATGGTGATGGCGTCGTGGCGCAGGCCGGTTTCTTCCAGGGTTTCCTCCACCTGGCCGATCACGTCGGGCAGATACCGCTCGGCTTCGGCGAGGGCGAGGCCGCAGGTGGGCAGGGCGACGCAGGAGATGGAGGACAGCCGCAGGCCGGATTGCAGGTGGTTGCGGTTGATGCCGTATTGCTCCAGCAACGCCTCGATGGCCGGGCGGTTTTTCTTGGAAACGCTGGCGATGATGAGGTTCTGGTTGCCGGTGACCCGAAAATCCCCCTGATGGATCCGGGCGATCTCACGCAGGGCGGTGCGCAAGGGATACCCCGGCTGATCGACGACGCGGCCGCCGGAAACGAAGAGGGTGAAGTGAAAGTGGCCGTTCTCCCCCTTCACCCAACCGAAGCGGTCGCCGTTGTCGTCGAAATGATACGGGCGCGCGGCTTCGAGGTCGTAACCGAGGTATTCGTTGACCTTGGCGAGGAACCACGCCGCGCCGTGATCATCGACGGTGTATTTCAAGCGGGCGTGCTTGCGGTCCGAGCGGTCCCCGAAATCGCGCTGCACGAGCAGCACTTTTTCCGCGACATCCACGACGGTGTCGGCGGGGCAATAGCCGATGACAGTGGCGAGACGTGGGTAGGTCGCCTCATTGCCGTGGGTCATGCCGAGGCCGCCGCCGACGGCCACGTTGTAACCCACGAGTTTTTTCTTCTCGACGATGGCGACGAAGCCGAGGTCGTTGGCGAAGACATCCACGTCGTTGCCGGGAGGAATGGCGAAGGCGACCTTGAACTTCCGCGGCAGATAGGTTTTGCCGTAAAGCGGCTCCTCCTCTTCCTCGGAAGAAGCGACCTTCTCGCCGTCGAGCCAGATTTCATGATACGCGCGGGTGCGGGGCGTGAGATGCGCGGCGATGGCGTCGGCATCCTGCAACACGCGGGCATGGATGCCCGAGAGATGCGGGTTGGGGTTGCACATCACATTGCGGTTCACATCGCCGCAGGCCGCGATGGTGCTCATGGCGGCGTCGTTGATCTCGCGCATGGTGCGTTTGAGATTGGTCTTGATGACGCCGTGGAGTTGGAGCGACTGGCGGGTGGTGAGTTTGATGGTGCCGTTGGCGTAATTCGTGGCGATGGCATCGGTGGCAAGCCATTGGGCCGGGGTCATCACCCCGCCATTGAGGCGGATGCGGATCATGAACGAAAAAGCCTTTTCCATGCGGTGCTTGCGACGGTCGGGGCGCAACTCGCGATCGTCCTGCTGGTAACTGCCGTGAAATTTGAGCAGGGCTTGATCGTCCTCGGACAGCGAGCCGGTGGCAATGTCGAGCAGGCCTTCGGCGATGGTGCCGCGGAGATAGCGGGATCTGATCTTATTGGCTTCGGCGGCGGATGGTTTGCGGTCGCTCATGGAATGAAACAGGTTAGGACACGGATTGCAGGGCCTCGGCGACGAGACCGGAAATGGGTTCGTCCAGCGGCAGGGACAGGGCGGCTTCCTGCCCGCGCGCGCTGAGCTTGCGCCAGCTCTTGCGGAGAATGTCGAGGAACTTCTCGCGCGGATACTCGGCATGTTTGGCAACGAAGGCGGCGCTTTCGTTTTCGAGAAAGACGAGGATGG
>CAZQUC010000366.1:0-4605 GCA_964596095.1 uncultured Enterobacteriaceae bacterium | reverse complement strand
CCCCCCGTTCCACACCCCAAGCGCACGCGCGGGTTCTGGGGCTGAAAACGGAAAACTCCCCTCACGGATAGCCCCAGATCAAATCCTTGTCCGTGGGCCGCCAATGAGACGGCCACACCGGATCGGAAGCGAGGCCGCCGTCATCGATGCCATCCAGCCCCACGCTCCACAGCGTGTAGCGGCCGTTATGAGACTCGCGCCGGTAGCGCAGCGGCCGGCCATCGAGATCGTTGAGCGTGGCGGACTGGACGGCAGGAAGCAAGGCGTCGAGGTCATCCGGATAGTCGCCGTGGTCTTGGAAATGAGCTTCCAGCGCGCACACGAGGAGGACGAATTTGCGGACGATTTCCTGCGCCATGGCCTGTTGCACGGTGTAGTGGCCCGCGGAGGGAATCATCAGCTTGGACAAAACCAGATGGCCGGAGGGAGAGGGTTTGCCGAGCGGGCTTTCTTTCCATACATACTCCAGGGAATAGTGCGGTTTGGCAGCGTTTTCCATGGCTTGGACGAATTCCCAATTGAAAGCCAGATAGTGAGCCTCATTGAAATCATACCAGCCTTGGGGCAGCAGGTCCATCACCCCGCCGAGTTTATCCGCGGAGGGAGGAAGGGTAATCTTTCGGGGCACGAACCAATGCTGAAACACATCGGCTGGGCGGTTTTTCAGAATAGTTTTGGTTTCCCCGGACGTCTCGGTGACCTGTTTCATGAAAGAGGCCTGAAAGTGCCGCAACGCACGATCCCGCCCGACGGCCTCGCCGATGTCGCGCCAGGCGGCCGCCGGCAACTGCCGCAACCATGCCATGAGCCGGATGTCGAAGATCGTCGTATCCCGCACTCTCAAATAGGCGGGTCTATCCTGCGCGAAAGCGAGTCCATCGGAGGATCCCCAGAGCCGCGCCAGCACCCGCAGGGTGGTTTCGGCTTGGGCCGTTTCCCCCAAGGACAACGCCAGCAGCAGGCGCGTCTGGAGAACGGTGACGAGATCCCTAGGTAGCGTCCGCGCGTGCCACGGCTGAGCCGCCGTCCCTTCCCCCTCCGGCCAGACCGCGTGGGGCCGCGCCAGAGCTTGTGCCAATTCATGAAACAACAACCCGGCCCGATCTTCGAGCCTCTCCTGCAAGAACCGCGCGGGGTTGTCCGGCAGTGGCAGGGGAAAGGTGGCCGGATCAACCAAGGCACAGCTTTGATAAAGGCTCTCCCAATCGGCCATTGTGGGCACCCGATGCGGAGACAGATGGTGGACCGTCGTCCGTGCGACGACCCGTTTACCGCGGGCAGCCGCCATCAGCTTGCTGATCGCTGCGCGGTCGGGATGGGACCAATCGGCCACGGCGCGCAGCGATTGGACGTTGGGGTCGGTTTCATCCCCGATAGTGATCGCCTTCAGCAACGGCGTGGCGCAGAAATTCTCCTCGTCCGGGACCGGAGCGGAGAGAGGATGTTCCGGCGCAAACTGAAACCCCTCGGCGGCCAGACGGGCTTTGGTTTGCGCGAGGAAGCGCCGCCCGGCCCGGTCTTCCACCACCCAGGCCGCGCCGATCACCAATGGAAGGACCGCAGCGAAGGTCACCCAGCAGCCGGGGCGGCGGAGCAGCGACGCGCGGTGGGAATCGTCTGGCGGTGAGTCCGGCATGGCGGCAATAATGGTGATAAGTCCGGGGATTGGCAATCTCTTCCGACGCCACCAACCAGGCTGAAGCCTGAGGGCTAAAAAACAACCTTCCGGGAGGGCTTTGGCCGCCGAAGGCGCGGGCAGATCATCGTGTATTTGCGCGAGCGCGAAGACGCGGCGCGGAATCCGGCATCTCTTGCGCGGCGTAATCAGGGTGAAGCGATCCTCGTTGGAGGTTAGGAAAACGTCCGGGGTCGCCGAATCCCCAACCCTCATCTTGCCATGCCTGCGTGCGCCACCTGCGGAAACACCTACGACAAAGCCTTCCAAGTCATCACCAGTCGTGGGGAACGTTTGTATTTCGACTCTTTCGAGTGCGCCATCCACCGGTTGGCGCCGCGATGCACCCATTGCGGCTGCTCGATCATCGGCCACGGCGCGGAGGCCGCGGATGGAGCCTTGTTTTGCTGCGCGCATTGCGCGCGCCATGCCGGCGTCACCGCGCTGGACGATCGCGAATAACGACGGCCGATACGCCGGACAGCGACGCGGAGTTATCCCTCCCCTCCGGTTTTCCTACGGAGCAGATCGGCCGCCTGAGCCAGCACCTCGCCTTCCCAGACGGGATGGCCTGTCTTTTCGTGCTCGGGCACCATATCCATCCGGAAGCGGGACAAACGGCGCCATTGCTCCTCCGCGCCCTCGACGCCGGCCTTCATGGCCGCGTGCAGTTTGTCACAAGCGGCTTCGATATCGGTTTCCGCCGCGTTGAGCTTGCGCCGGAGGACGGATCGTTCGTCTCCTCCGAAGGCTTCGCCCGCGTTAAAAATGCGTTGCGCGTTGGCGATGGCGTCATCGGCAAACGCCTCGGCGTCGAAGGCCTCGAATTGCTTGAGCAGGGAATTGTCGTGAGTGGCCATGATTTTCTGGGATTTCTCTTCCATTGTCTACGCGGAAGACATGGCGACGGAGGCAGGTGGATGCTCCCGATCTCCCCCCTGGAAAACCTGCCAGGGCATCGTCTCATCATTGCTCGTCCCTTCAGATCCGCACCCGCATCCCCAGCTCCACTACGCGGTTTTCGGGCAGTTTGAAGAAGCTGGAGGGAGGCTGGGCGATTTTGACAAGGAAGGCGAAGAGGTGCTCGCGCCACGGCCTCATGCCGCGCTCTTTGGAGGGGACGATGGTCTCGCGGCCGAGGAAGAAGGTGGCGGCGGCGGGATCGCAGTCGAAGCCATGCACGGCCTGGGCGCGGCGGAGGAGTTGCGGCACGTCTGGTTCCTGCATGAAGCCGTAGTGGCCGGTGAGGCGATAAATGCCCTCGCCCAATGTCTCGACCTCGGCCTGTGCCTCGCGGGAGACGAAGGGCACGTCGTCCGTCACCAGAGTGAGGAAAATGACGCGCTCGTGGAGCACCTTGTTGTGCTTGAGATTGTGCAGCATGGCGATGGGCGTGCGGCCGCGGTTGCCGCCCATGAAGATGGCCGTGCCCGGCACGCGGAGCGGGCCTTTGCCATATTGCAGGCTGGCCAGGAAATCCTCCTGCGACAAGGCGCCCGCCTCCTGCTCGCGCAGGATGAGCTGGCGGCCCCGGCGCCAGGTGGTCATGACGGTGAACAGGGCCGTGCCCATGACGAGCGGGAACCAGCCACCGTCGGGAATCTTGGCGGCGTTGGCCCCGGAAAACACCAGTTCGATGAGGAACAGCGGCACGCAGAGCGCGAGCGCCTTCGCCCAGCCCCAGCCCCATTGCGACCGGGCGGCGAAGAAAAAGAGCGTCGTGGTGGTCAGCATCGTCAGCGCCACGGCCACACCGTAGGCCGAGGCCAGTCGGGAGGACGAGCCGAAGCCGAAGACCAGCGCCAGACAGGCCAGCATGAGCATCCAGTTGATGGCCGGCACGTAAATCTGGCCGCGGGTGTGGGCGGAGGTGTGCTTGATGCCCACGCGCGGCAGGCACCCGAGTTGCGTCGCCTGGAGGGTGAGGGAAAATACCCCGGTGATAAGCGCCTGCGAAGCGATGCAGGCCGCCAGCGTCGCCAGCACGACCAACGGCAGCAGCGCCCACGCGGGGGCCAGCATGAAGAAGGGGTGGAAATCCGCCGCGTCGGCCAGCGCGGGCCGGCTCAACAACAGCGCGCCCTGCCCGAAGTAGCTGCACAGCAGCGCGGGCAGCACGATCCAAAACCAGCCGAGCGCCATCGGTTTGCGCCCGAAATGACCCATGTCGGCGTAAAGCGACTCCGCGCCGGTCACGGACAGGAAGACCGACCCAAGCACGAACACCGAGTTCCAGCCTCCTTCCATCAGGAACCGCAGGCCGAAGATGGGATTCACCGCCAAGAACACCTCCGGCGCGCTCACGATGCCGGCCACCCCGAGCACGGTCATGACCAGGAACCACAGCAAGGTCAGCGGCCCGAACACCCAGCCGACCTTCTCCGTGCCGAACCGCTGGAAAGAAAAGATGCCGATGATGATGCCGGCGGCGGCCAGCAGCACGAAAGTATGCGGCAGGCCCACGGCATTCTCCAGCCCCTCGACCGCGCTGAGCACGGAGATGGCCGGCGTGATCATGCCGTCACCGAAGAGGAGCGCCGCGCCGAAGATGGCCGCCAGGATCAGAAGCCAGCGTTGTTTCGTGCCTTCGCGCCGCTTTTCCACCGCGATCGAGGCGAGGGCCAGCACCCCGCCCTCCCCGTCGCGGCTCGCTTTGAGCACGAAGAAAAAATACTTGAGGGTGACGATGATCATCAACGCCCAGAAGATGAGCGAGAGCACGCCCAGGACATGCTCGCGGGTGGCCGCCACGGCGTGCGCATTGTGCTGATGGTCGAAGCATTCCTTGAACGCATACAGCGGGCTGGTGCCGATATCACCGAACACCACGCCCAGCGCGCCCAGCATCAGGGCACGGGTGGAAGGGCGGCCATGGCCGTCGGAAGCAGCGTGAGACATATCCAAAAAACGCGGGCCACCGGCCCTTGCCC
>CAZQUC010000365.1:1785-4630 GCA_964596095.1 uncultured Enterobacteriaceae bacterium | reverse complement strand
CCGCCAGCACGCGCCCGACATGCGCGTCGAGCCGCGTCACCATGGCGGCGAACCCCTTCGTCGGCTCGGTCCAGTCGCGCTCCGCGTAGGGGCCGAGGTCCGGCACTTCGGCGCCGTTGCCGAGTTCGCGCCGCCGCTCGTTGTTGGCGTGGGGCAGCGTGGTGGCGAGGTAGAGAAAAAACGGCGGTCCGTCCGCATGACGCTCGATGAATTTCTCCGCCTCCTCTGCGAACAAATCTCCCGCATACACCACCGGCTTCGTCGCATACCCCGTGCCTTCGACCGAGCCTACTTGCACCAGATCGTTGGGCAAGGCGACGCGCTCGGCGTCGCGCCAGAGGAAGTTGGGAAAGTGATTGTGCGCGTGGCTCTGGTTGATGAACCCGAAGAACGAATCGAACCCCTGCGCGAGCGGCGCGCCGTCGGTGTCGAGTTCGCCGAGGCCCCATTTGCCGATTAACCCGGTGGTGTAGCCGGCTTGGTGCATCACCTCCGCCACCGTCACGTCCTCCCGGCGCAAGGTCTGCCCGCCGCCGGTCGCGCCGCCGCCATTGCCGCGGATCCGTGTGTGACCGGTGTGCAGCCCGGTCATGAGCACGCTGCGCGACGGCGCGCACACCGTCGATCCCGCATAAAACCGCGTGAACCGCATCCCCTCCGCCGTCAACTGGTCGAGATGAGGCGTGCGGATTTCTTTTTGGCCGTAACACCCCAGATCGCCATACCCGAGGTCATCCGCGAGGATGAACACGATGTTGGGTTTCTCCACCTTCGGCGCGGCGACGGCAGCCGGCACAAACAGCAGCAGGAGGCACCAGCACAAAGATTTCGCAAGCATGAGGCCCCAGTCTGGCGACAAGCACGCGCTTCGGCAAGGGCAACTGGCGGTTCGACAGTGCGGCGCGGCGTGCCATGATCGCGGTCCGTCCATGTCCGCCCGCGTTCGTTCCACCGCCAAAGCCAAAACCGCCGCCGCCTTGCCCGACCCGCCGCCTGTGGCCGCGGCCGCGATCGAGGTGCGGGGCGCGCGGCAAAACAATCTGCGCGGGATCGATGTCGATATTCCGCTGGGGCAGATCACCGTGGTGACGGGGCCGAGTGGATCGGGGAAGAGTTCGCTGGCGTTCGACACCATCTATGCCGAGGGGCAGCGGCGGTATGTGGAGACGTTTTCGCCCTACGTGCGCCAGTTCTTCGAGCGCATGGACAAGCCGCAGGTCGATGACATCCGCGGCATCCCGCCCGCCATCGCCATCGAGCAGTCCAACGCCGTGCGCACCACGCGCTCGACGGTGGGCACGATGACGGAGATCAACGATTACCTAAAGCTGCTCTTTCCACGGCTCGCGGAAGCCTCGTGCCCAAGTTGTGGCCAACCGGTGCGCCCCGACACGCCGCCCGCCGCCGCCCGGCAGGCCGCCACGGCGCTGGCCGGACGCGACGTGCTGGTGGTTTTCCCGGTGCCCGTGCCGGCGAAGACCGCGCCCGCGGATTTCTTCGCGTTTTTGCAACAGCAGGGGTTCCTGCGCGTGCGGCTCTACGGCCAGCTCTATCGAACCGACGAGCCGGAAACTTTCGCGCGCGCGGCGCTGCCCGGCGTGGTGGAGGTGGTGCAGGATCGGGTGAAACTGCCCGCTCGTGGCGGGGGCGTCCCGCCCACCGCGGGATCGACGTCCACCGCGGAGGGCGCGTCTTCTTTCAAAACCCCGCCCCGCGTCATCCCGGAAAAGACGTCCTCTCCGGTGGCGGCCGCTGTCAGCGGTGGGCGGGACGCCCCCGCTACGCCGCCCCGCCTGCAAGAAGCCCTCGAAGCCGCCTTTCACTACGGCAAGGGCCAAGCCCGCGTGCTGAGCGCCGACGACGGCCCGCCGGTGACGCTGGACTTTTCGCGCGGCTGGCATTGCCCGGCCTGCGATGTCGCCCTGCGCGAGCCGACACCCGCGTTGTTTTCGTTCAACAATCCCCTCGGCGCGTGTCCCGAGTGCCGGGGGTTCGGGCGCGTCATCGGCATCGATCTCGATCGCGCGTTGCCGGACAAATCGCTGTCCATTCGCGGAGGGCTGGTGCGGGCCTTCCAAGGCAGCGTGATGGCCGAAAGCCAGCGCGACCTGCTCAAAGCCGCCAAGGCGCGCGGCGTGGATGTCGATTGCCCGTATGACGAGTTGCCCGAGGCGGACCAGCGCTGGGTCATTGAAGGCGACCGTCCGGATCCTGAGGACGCGTGGAAACACGGCGAGTGGTATGGCGTGCGCGGGTTTTTCAAGTGGTGCGAATCGCGGCTCTACAAGATGCACATCCGCGTCTTCCTCAGCCGCTACCGCGCTTACACGACGTGCGCGGTCTGCGGCGGCGGACGCTTGCAACCGGAGGCGCTGAATTTCCGTGTGCGGGGCGCGACGCTGCCCGACTGGTGGCGGATGCCCGTCGCGCGCTTGAAAGACGTGGTGGCGGACCTGCGGCCGCTGATCGCGCCCGGCGACGGCACCGGCGAAATGCTCCGCGCCGAGGTGGAGAACCGGCTGCATTACCTCGACCGCGTCGGCCTCGGGTATCTCACGCTCGATCGGGCGACGCGCACGCTCAGCGGCGGCGAGGTCGAGCGCGTCAATCTCACGAGCTGTCTCGGCGCGAGCCTGGTCAACACGCTCTTCGTGATGGACGAGCCGAGCGTCGGCCTGCACCCGCGCGACGTGAACCGCATGATCGACGTGATGCGCGACTTGCGCGACAAGGGGAACACGCTGCTCGTCGTCGAGCACGAAGAAAGCGTCATCCGCGCCGCCGATCATTTGCTCGACATCGGTCCCGGCCGCGGGCAGCACGGCGGGGAGCTGGTGTATGCCGG
>CAZQUC010000365.1:0-1685 GCA_964596095.1 uncultured Enterobacteriaceae bacterium | reverse complement strand
CCCCCCGTCACTTGCGTCGCCGCCGACTGTCGCTTATTTCTTCTCCGATGATTCTCTCCATTCAGGAACGAGCCGCGATGCGGGCCGGGCGCTCGCGGAACTCGGCGCGCGCGCGCGCGACGAAGCCGGAAAAACTTCAGCAGCAACTGCTGAAGAACGGCTCCGTTGTGAGACCGAATCGCTGGTTGCCTGGGCGAAAGAAAACGGCTGGTTCTTGACGGAAAAAGCCTTCCGTCGCGCGCTGCCTCGCGTTGAGTATGTGGCGGGCGGCAACGAGCACGAGGTCTGGGCGTGGCCGGAAGCCGGACGGGTGCTCAAGATGACGCGACCGCCGAACTTCGGTGCCCGCGGAGCGCTCGCCGCCTATCTCGGCAATTTGCTGTGGAGCAACGAACTCTTCGCCGATGACATCCGCCTGGAAGCGGTGGTGGAAACCACGCTGGGCGTGGCGCTGGTGGTGTCGCAGCCATTCATCGTCGGGCGCGAGGCGACCGAAGCGGAAATCGCCGATTTTTTCACCGCGCGGGGTTTTGACGCTGCGGGCGAGAATACGTGGAAGCATGCGGCCACCGGCTTGCGGATCGCCGACGCGCGGCCGGCGAATGTGCTCACGGATGAAGAGGGCGCGTTGTTTGCCATCGACGTGCAGATTTTGGGGACGCCTTCGCTGCTGCCGGGAGACGACTTGGAGGCACGGGCAGGCGGGACGCCCGCCTTCCCTTCTGGGGCCGCGTCGCTGACGCTGGCATATCTTTTGGGCGAAAAAAGCATCCCGGTGCCGGCGCGTCGCCGCGCGCCGCGCCCGGGCTATGCGCTGAAATTGAAAGCCGCGTCGCAGCACAATCTGCGCAAGCTCGACGTGACGATTCCGCTCGGGTTGTTCGTGGGCATCACCGGCGTGTCCGGCTCGGGCAAGAGCACGCTCATTCACGACGTGCTCTATGAAAACCTGCTGCGAGCCAAGGGCCGCTCATCCGAAAACGAACCGGGCCATCTGCGCGCATTGACCGGTGTGGAGTTCATTGACGAGGTGGTGATGGTCGATCAATCGCCGCTCTCGCGCACGCCGCGCAGCACGCCGGCGGTTTATGTCGGCGCGTGGGAGGCCATCCGCGCGCAGTTCGCGGCCACGCCCGAGGCGAAGGCGGAAGGGCTGACGCCGTCGTATTTTTCCTTCAATTCCGGGACCGGCCGCTGCCAGCGCTGTCTCGGCGCGGGCGCGGAGAAAGTGGAGATGCAGTTTCTCTCGGATTTGTTCGTGACCTGTCCGGCGTGCGACGGCACGCGGTTCACCGCGGCGGCGCGCGAATACAAACTGCATGGCAAAGCGGTCCACGAGGTGCTCGACCTGACCGTCAGCGAGGCGCTGGTGTTTCTGGCCGGGAAAGCGCCGGCGGCATTGGCCCGGCTGCGCCTGCTCGAGGAGGTCGGGCTGGGGTATTTGCGGCTCGGGCAGCCGCTCAACACGCTCTCCGGCGGGGAAAGCCAGCGGTTGAAGTTGGTCGCGCATTTGGCGGAGCGTGGCGGGGGCGTCCCGCCCACCGCGGAGGCGGCGGCCCGGCAGGGAGAGGGTGCGAGTTCAGAGGGAGCGGCCCGGCGAAAGGCGCCGTTGCGGGCCTCACGCGCGGATTCGCCAGGACGAGCCCTCCGCGGTGGGCGGGACGCCCCCGCCACGTCGCTGCTCA
>CAZQUC010000364.1:0-4631 GCA_964596095.1 uncultured Enterobacteriaceae bacterium | reverse complement strand
TCGGCTTCCGGATTGATCGCGATGACGGCATTGAGCTTGGGGCCGTCGCGATCCAGGCGCGCGACGCGGTCGAGGTATTTCTTCACCAATGACACCGAAGTCTCGCGCCCTGAGGCCAGCTGGTCCAATAAATCCTGGCACGAGAGTTCGACCAGATCGTCGGCGGAGGTGGGGTGGGGTGGGGAAGCCTCGGATTCCGCCGAAGCTGGTGTTTGACCCCGGCCCACGTCAGCCCATGCCAGCGTGGCCGCCGAAGCCGTCCCGTGAAGAAACGATCGCCGTCGCATGGGACAGGCTTTACTGGAAGTGAGCTTTTGGCAATCGTGAGGAGCAGAACAGATATAGAAAAAATGCGAAAGGGGTTATTCAGCATCCTTGCTTTCCATTTCCTTGTCCTAAATTTTTCTGCCCTACATGTTTTTGGCAGGAAAATTTAGGACAGGAAAATGAAAGGTGGATGTTTTTCTGCGGGTCAGTTGTCCTCTCTACCGATGCCGCGTTTGATGGCGGCGAGGAGTTCGTGGTGGACTTGGGTCGCGGAGAGTTTCGGGAGGCCTTCCAATTGCGGGAAATCGCCGGCCAGCACGGGCCAGTCTTCCGTGTCCTCCGGCACGCGGCCGTGCGAGCCTTTGACGAGCGTGGCGTCGAGCGGGATGACGTCGAAGAGCGAGCGGAAGCCGAGTTTCTTTTGCAGGAGCTTGGCGCCGAGGGTGCGCTTGGGGTGTTTGATGGAAGGATCGAGGAACAACTCCACGGGGTCGTAGCCGGGCTTGCGGTGGATGTCCACGGTGCGGGCGTAGTCGGGCGCTTTTTTGTCGTCGAGCCACCAGTAATACGTGAACCAACTTCGCTCGTCGGCCACGGCGATGAGGTCGCCGGCGCGGACGTGATCGAGGCTGGTCAGCGAGCGCCACATGCCGTCGAGGATCTGGCCGACGCCGGGCGTCTGTTCGAGCAGAGCGCGCACTTCGGCGTGGAGGCCGGGGTCGTTGAGATAAATGTGCGCGACTTGGTGATCGGCGACGGCGAAGACGCGGCTCGCGCCGGGATCGAGCACTTCGGTGTCCACTTCGTCGCGCCAGGCGAGCCATCCTTGTTCGCGAAAGAGGCGGTTGAGATGAACGGGCCGGTCCACGGCGGTGATCCCGTATTCGGAGACGATCAACACCTTGACTCCACGCTTTTTGTAAAACTCGATGAGTTCGCCGAGGATCTCGTCGATTTCCTGGAGGGCGTCGTCGGCCTGGACGGAATCCGGGCCATGGCGCTGGAAGTCGTAGTCGAGATGCGGGAGATAGACGAGGCTGAGGTTCGGCCAGTGTTTGTCCTCGATCCACTGGGCGGCGCGGGCGATCCATTGGCTGGACTCGCGCCCGGCCATCGGTCCCCAGAATTGCGGAAACGGGAAGTCGCCCAGCTCGGCCTTGAGAGAGGGGCGGAGGTCGGCGGGCGCGGTGTAAATATCGAAGATTTTCCCCCCGTCGGCGCGGTAGATGGGGCGCGGGGTGATGCTGTAATCCGCGGTGGAATACATGTTATACCACCAGAAGAGTTTGGCGGTGGTGAAGTCGGGGTGGTCGCGCTTGATTTTTTCCCAGAGCTTTTCGCCGGCGACGAGGTGGTTGGATTGTTTCCAGAATTGCACCTCGGCCAGCGCGCGATCATACCAGCCATTGCCGACGATGCCGTGCTGGGAGGGCGTGCGGCCGGTGAGGTAGGTGCTCTGCATGGTGCAGGTGACGGCGGGCACGAACGGCTCGACGGGCACGACCTGCTTGCGGCGCAGCCACGCGGTGAGATTCGGCATGGAGGAGCCGAGGCAGCGGCGCGTCAGTCCGACGACGTTGAGGATGGCGATGCGGCTCATGGGCGGGCGGCGGCACGCTCGCGCAATTCCGCGAGCGCCGCCAGCACGAGGGTGTGGTCGATGTCATGCACCTCGACGCGCGAGCCGAGACCGGTGACGAGCGTGATGGTCAGCGCCCCGCCGAGATGCTCGCGGAATTCCTCCAGCCCCCGCCACACCACCGGGCGGCCGTCGGCATCGCGCTGGCCGAGCGTTTCATCCCAGGTGCGGAAGCCGATGGCTTCGATGAGCGAGAGGATGCGCTCGCAATCCGCCGCCGCGAGTTGATCGGAGAGCCGCGCGTAGATGAGATCGACGGCCATGCCGATGGCGACCGCTTCGCCGTGGCGCAGGCGGTAGCCGGACACGGGCTCCAATTTATGCGCGACCCAGTGGCCGAAATCCAGCGGCCGTGCCGACCCCAGTTCGAAGGGATCGCCACCGGTGGCGATGTGCTCCAGATGCAACTCGGCGCCGCGACGGACGAGGAACTCCACCGCCGCCGGCTCCAGCCGGGCCAGGGCGTCGGCGCGGGCTTCCAGCGCCTCGAAAAACGCGCGATCCCGCAGCAACGCGACCTTCACTCCTTCGATCAAGCCGGCGCGTTTTTCGCGCACGGGCAGGGCATCGAGCAAGGCGGCGTCATTCACTACCGCCCACGGCACGGCGAAGGTGCCGACCCAGTTTTTCTTGCCGAAAAAGTTCACGCCGTTTTTCACGCCGACGCCACCGTCGCCCTGGCTGAGCGTGGTGCTGGGCAGGCGCACGAAGCGGATGCCGCGATGGGCGGTGGCGGCCGCGAAGCCGGCGAGATCAAGGAACGCGCCGCCGCCGAGGGCGAGGATCGTGCTGTGGCGGTCGAGGCCGGTGTCGTTCATGGCCCGCCAGAGGGTCTCCACCAGCGACCAGTCGTTCTTGCACGCCTCGCCGCCGGGCAGCACGAGAGGCGAAGCCGCCAAGGAGAGAGTGGCGTGGTGGGCGTGGAAAAACGCCTCGATGCGCGGGAGCAGCGTGGCATCCTGCGCCACCACGCCGGCATCCACCACCACCAGCACGCGACCGTCGAGCACGGCGGGCAGGGTGTCATTCTCGGGGGCGAAGACCTCCCGCGTGAAAATCACGCGGTGGCGGAAAACGAGCGAAATCGGTTTGGAAAGTTCTTCCACAGGGCAACAAGGGGAAACCGCAACGTAGGGCCGCGCGGCAAATTGCAAGGCGGCGTCGTAGCTGAGGTGTCCCGCCCACCGCGGTGGGCGCGTCCCGGCCACGAGCTTCTCATCAAGGCGGCGCCATCTGGAGTGCGGCGGTCCCCGCCGCTTTGGATGCGAGCGTCGAGAATTCGTCGAAAGCGTAAAGACGTTTTGAGAGTTCTTTTCACGCTCGATCCAAAGCGGTGCGCAGCCCCGCATTCCAAAAAACGCGCCGCTGGCAATCCACTCTTCCCACGGGTAAGCCCAACGCTCTCTTTGCCACCCTGCGCCCCAACAACGTCAGCTGCCGGCCAGCGAGGAATGAATGGTTTTTCTTTTTCCGTCCCGATGCTGCTGGCTCAATCGTGGCTCGTCCAGTTCTTGAAGGCGCGCCAGAACTCCGGGCGAACCGTGTCCACCGATCGCCCATGGCGGCCTTCCTCCTTTTCCAGCGCCGTGAGGTCTTGCTCCAGCAGTTCGTGCTGCCCCAGCGCGGCGCGGGCGAGCGCGCGATACCAATGGAAGGACTCCGCATCTTTCGGCGACGAGCCACACGCGCTTTCCCAGATCGCGGAATGTTGCAACACGCTCTCCCAATTTTTTGCCCCACTGAGCAATAAAATCTTGGTGTAATGAGCTTCATGGTCCGCGGATGCTTCTTGTAGGACTTCTTCGATCAAGGCCAGCCCCTCGTCGTAGCGTTCCATGTGCCCCAAAGTGTCCGCGCGCAAGATTTTCGCTTCGTGATGGGCAGGGTCTTCGGAGAGGATTCTTCCGGTGATGAGCAGGCACAGTTCGTATTCATCGCTGAAGTGCGTGCGCCGCGCCAAGGCCAATCTGGATTCGAGAAGTGACTCATGAGTCAAGAGATCACACAGCCAGTTTCCGGAGAAATACCCCGCGGCCAAGGTCGTCAGCGTCACCGCCAGCCCGCCGCGTTCATCGAGCAGGCGCAGCAACGCCGCCACCGCCTCCGGATAGGTCGCTTCCAAATACGGCACGACGGTGTCGCGGGTCCATTCCCGCTCCATTTTTTCCGCGTAGCGTTCCCGCTGGTCTTTGGTTCCCGGAAACCAGCGGCCACGACCGACCCGCGCCGTCCAGTCATGATGGTGGGCGGCTTCGTGGACCAAGGTCTTGAGCGCGGCCAGCTTCAAAAACAACTCACCGATCGCTTTGGGCAACGGGCATTTGGTCCAGTCGCACACACACGCGTAAATCTCGACGAGCCCGGAGTCGGGCGTGTAAGTGCCGAGGATGTCGCCGGAATACACGCCCGGGAACAGCTCGCTGGAAAGCCGCCCGGTGTAAGGATCAAATTCTTCGTAGCCGTTGCCCTCACGCGACTCCGCCTGATACGCCGACCCGAGCGACAACTGGAGGCGGCTGATTCCTTCGACCGCCGCGCCGGGCAGGCGAGCGAGCACGGCGCGGATGTCCTCCGGCGTGGCGGCATGGAACACATGCGGCCCTTCATCCAGCACCTCGATGGGCAGAATGGCCGGCGAGGCATCGCCCGGTGGCGTCGCGGGTTGCCGCCGCTCCTCCCGCATAAAGTCCTTGATGGCCTGTTTGCGCCGCCACTGCCGTCGGGC
>CAZQUC010000363.1:0-4660 GCA_964596095.1 uncultured Enterobacteriaceae bacterium | reverse complement strand
TCTGATAGAAGTAGGGACGGCGCATTGGCTCACGCCACCTCTCCTTCCGGAGTCCTGTCCCGGCAACCCTCCTGTCTTCACGCGCGTCTCCCCTTCCCAACCTACTACCACCAACCACGTTCGCGAAGACCCTCCGGCTTCCATGTTCAGACCGGAGAGTTGCCACGGCTAACAATCCACTGCCCGATGCCGTTTCGACTTCGTCTTTGACTCGTAGACTTGTCCCTCGCGGCGGGGAGCACGACGTCACCTGAGGAAAAGCTTTCATCGAAGACTCACCGGCCAGCCGGTGAGCCGAAAAGCGGAGGCGAGCCTCCGCACTCCAGAACGTCTGGTATTGAGTCGCTGTCTCATTGCTTGGAATGATTCCGCGTAAGGTTTACACGTGATCCGGGGCTGCTTACGATGCGGGGTGAGCCGATTATCGCGATCCGCCAACCCGCGGGATCAGGATCCCCATCACCACCGGGTGCTGCATTCGCTGTCCGAGTTTCTGAGCCGAGAGCAGCAGTTGGAAGCTATCCTGGTGGACGCGGACCAGCGCTCCCTTTCCCTGGCCACGCTCGGCGAGGTGGATGCCGCGCAGCTCGAAGAAAAAGTGCGGCAGGTGCTGCGCCTGCTGGAAGCGCAGCATCCGGCGCGCCCGGCACATCCCGACATGGAAGCCGCCTGCACGTGGCCTGACGGCGTGCTGGTGAAGCATCTGCCCGGCGAGACACTGATCGAAAAAAGCGCTGATCCCGCCGCCGGGCGATTCTGGCAGTGGCACCGGCTGGACTGGCCCGCGCCCGAGCCGGCGCATCAACACGACGGCGAGGATTGGCGGGCCATGGCCTGGCAGGCCGCGCTGTGCGGACTGGCCTTGGCAGTGGCGGTAGCCAATGAAAAATTCGCCCTCCTGCCGCCGGGCGTCACGCGCGGGTTATTCGGCGTCTCGATGCTCGCCGGCGCGTGGGAGGCGGCGGGCGAGGCCTGGGCCAAACTCCGCCACCGCCGGCTCGACATCCATTTCCTCATGCTCGCGGTGGCGGCCGGCGCCGTAGCCATCGGCGCGTGGACGGAAGGCGCGTTGTTGCTGTTCCTCTTTTCCTCGTCCGGCGCGATCGAGCATTACGCCCTGCACCGGACGCATCGCGAAATCGATGCGCTCACCAAGGCCGCGCCGAAACACGCGCGGGTGCTGCGGCCCGACGGCGAGACCGAAGAGCGCGAGGTCACGGCGATCCGGGCCGGCGACCGGCTGATGGTGCGGCCCGACGAAGTCTTCCCCGTCGACGCGGAGATCACCGAGGGAACCACGGCCTGCGATGAATCGACGCTCACCGGCGAGGCCCTGCCGGTGGAGAAGAACGTCGGCGATCACGTCTCCTCGGGCACGCTCAATCTCTGGGGCGTGGTGACAGTGACGACGCTGCGCCCGGCACAGGACAGCGCGCTGCAAAAGATCATCGACCTCATCCACAACGCGCAACACCTGCGAGCGCCCAGCCAGCGGTTCACGGATCGCTTCGGCTCGCGCTACGCCGCGTTCGTGCTCGGCGCGGTGGTCGTGATGTTCCTCGTGTGGTGGCAGGGGTTCGGCCTGCCGGCGTTTCGCAACACGGAGGAAACCACCTCCGCGTTTTACCGGGCGATGACGTTGCTGGTGGTGGCAAGTCCGTGCGCGTTGGTGCTCTCGATCCCCTCGGCGATCCTCGCTGCCATCGCATGGGGCGCGAAACACGGCATCCTCTTTCGCGGCGGCGCGGCCATCGAGCGGCTGGCGGAGATCGATACCGTCGCGCTCGACAAGACGGGCACGCTGACCACCGGCGACCTCGTGGTGACGACCGTGGAATCCGTCCCGCCCGGCCACGAGCGGGAGATTCTCGATCTGGCCTTCACGCTGGAGCAACACTCCAACCATCCACTCGCGCGGGCCATCACCGCCTATGGCAAACGGGAGGGCGCGCAAGCCCGCGAGATGACCGACTTCCGCTCCCTCACCGGCCTGGGGCTGCGGGCTGAAGTGGGTGGGAAGGCGGCGTATCTGGGCCGCCGCGAGTTGATGAGCACCGGGCCGCTCGCGGACCTCATCGCCACCGTGCCCGAGCCCGGCCTCGCGCACACCGAAGTCTGGGTCGCGCACGACACCCTGCTCGGCCGCCTGTTGCTCAAGGATGAAATCCGCCCGGAAAGCCGGCCCGTGTTGGAGGCGCTGGCGGGTCACGGGTTGCGCACGCTCATGCTCACCGGCGACCGCCGGCAGGTCGCGGAAGCGGCGGCTCGCGCGCTCGGCGTCGCGGAAGTGCGGGCCGGGCTGCATCCCGAGGACAAAGTCGAAGCCATCCGCGCCCTCTCCGCCGCCGGGCACAAGGTCGCCATGGTCGGCGACGGCGTGAACGACGCGCCCAGCCTGGCCGCCGCGCACGTCTCCGTCGCGATGGGCGGGCGCGGCAGCGATGCCGCCCTGGAGCAGAGCGATCTCGTCCTGATGCGCGACCGCATCGAGCGGCTGCTCACCGCCTTCCAGTTGAGCCGCTCCGCCCGCGCCACCATCCGGCAAAACCTGGCCATTTCCCTCGGCACCGTTATCCTCATGGTCGGCGCCAGCCTGTTCGGCCTCGTGCCGCTCTCGCTCGGCGTCCTGGCTCACGAAGGCAGCACGTTTCTCGTCTGCCTCAACAGCCTGCGGCTGCTCTTCCGCCGCGATCATTGACGCAACGACAACGGGCCTCGTTTTCAACTTATCTCGAACCGATGGCTTCGCCATGACCAATCCGAGGACGGCGGGGGCCGCCGCCCTCCACACGCGCCTTACGCCGTGCGGCGTTTCCGCAGCATCAACGCCACTCCGACGAGACCAAAGGCCAGGGTCGTCGGCTCCGGCACGATGGGGCCGGCCGCGGGGGCCAGGTTCAGGTTGTCGTAGAACGCCGTCGTGGGGAAGTAGATGCTTTTCACGCCGGAGACCGGACCGGAAAAAGCGGTGAAGCCGGGTTCGTTGATTTGATCCACCTCAATGGACAGGATCTGCTCGTTGAGATCGTTGAAGAAAAGAATGGCGGTGCCATCGAAGTCCCCCAACTGGCTGTTGTCGAGCTGCACGCTGAAGGCTTGCAGATTCACCGGAGCCTCAAAGCTCAACAACACCGATTGGTTCCGGACATCCAGCGCCGGGCCGTCGGGCGCGCCGCCGGGCGCCCACACGCCGGAGGGCGTCGAGGCGGTCACCGGTCCCGCGGTGTTATCGATGACGTAATAATCGAGGTCTTCGCCGGTGTCTTCGTCTTCGGCCAGCACGGCGTAACCGAATTCGAAGCTGCTGGTCAGGGCCGGACCGGTGCCGGCGGTGAGATCGGGACCGTCGAACGTGAGCAGCACGGCGTGGCTGCCCGTGGTCAGCGAGAGAAGCGCGAAGGCGCCCCAGAGATGTTTTTTCATGGTATGGATTGGTTGCGTTGCATGGGAAGGGAAGAGCGAAAGCGGTCCGCCGGGAGGCGCGGACCGCGTCGATGCCGGCGGCTTATTTCGCGCCGCCGACCACGGCTTGGAGCGCCTTAAAGAAGACATCGGTATTGTCTTGCACGCCCGTGAAGAGGGCGGCCCCGCGTCCACCGGCGGACAGCGGAATGTCCGACGCGGTGTGAACGGCGTTGCCCGTGCCGGGGCCG
Organism: uncultured Enterobacteriaceae bacterium; assembly: GCA_964596095.1. Taxonomy (GTDB): domain Bacteria; phylum Verrucomicrobiota; class Verrucomicrobiia; order Verrucomicrobiales; family V1-33; genus CAJBME01. The sequence goes on along the minus strand of CAZQUC010000363.1, from coordinate 1,007 downwards.
GTCGCCTGGCCGGTGATGAAGTAATCGCCCGCCCTGTCGCGGGCCACGCCGGACACGTTCGGCTCGGGATTGGTCAGCCAGTCCTCGTAGCGGTCGCCGTTGGCCGCGTAGCCGATGAGGATCTTGTAATCCACGTCGAGGGTTTCAGGATACCCGTCCAGCGCATGCGGGGTGTATTGCGGGAAGCCCGCGGCTTGATACGTGCCGACCACGCCGTTGCGCAATCGCAGTTGGCCGTCGGTGGACGGGCCGGTGGCGCCGTCGATCACCCCCGCCGTGCCGTCCGCGCCGCCTTCGAGGGAGCGGGCGATGAGGTTGGCGTTGGTGACCACCGAGCTGCCGATGATGTTGATGCCGGCGCACTCGTGGTCGGCGGTCACGATGATGAGCGTGTCGGGATTCTGCTCCTGAAAAGCGATGCACTTGGCCACGGCGCGGTCCATTTCCACCGCGTCCAGAATCCACCGCTCGGAGTCCATGTTGTGGGCCTGCTTGTCCACCGACGCGGCTTCGACCATGAGGACGAATCCTTCCTCATTGTTGTTGAGAACCTGCAACGCCTTCTCCGTCATTTCCTCCAGCATCGGCTGGTAAGGGAAGCTGCCGATGGTGCCGGCGATGGTCCCGGTGCGGCGGGCGTTCAGCTTGTCGAGGGCGATGTCCATGTTGCCCGTGTGGAAGAGGCCGAGCAGCCGTTCGGTGGCGGGAGGCACCGCGTTCAAGGCGAAGGTGGTGGCCACATACTTAAACCCGGCGCCTTGGAAATCGGCGATGAGATTGCGATCGGGATCGACCGCGCCGACCGGCACCCCCCACCCCGCGGCGACATCCGCCGGCAGCACGTAGTCCGCGCCACCCGCGGTGGTCGAGCCGACACGGCCGCTGCCGGGCACGGCCTGCGGCAGGAACCACCGGCGGCCGCCTCCCATCAGCACGCGCAGGTTCGCGTGGGCCACGGCTTCGTCGAGATACATATCGACAATGCCGGTGCCCGCGCCCCGGTCCTG
>CAZQUC010000362.1:0-4717 GCA_964596095.1 uncultured Enterobacteriaceae bacterium | reverse complement strand
CTAGCGCCATGAAATTGATCTCATGGAATGTCAACGGACTCCGGGCGGCCCTGCGCGGAGGGTTGGCGGATTTTCTGGCCGCCGAGCGGCCCGACGTGTTATGCCTGCAGGAAATCAAGGCCACGTCCGAGGACATCGATGCCCTGGCCTTTGAGGGGTATCACGTCACGTGGAATCCCGCCGCCAAGCGCGGTTACTCCGGCGTCCTGCTCGCCAGCCGCCTCGAGCCGAACAAAACCTCGCTCGGTCTCGGCCTCGCCGAGCACGACACCGAGGGGCGAATCATCGCGGCGGACTTCGCCGAGTTCCAGGTCGTCAACTGTTACACGCCCAACTCCCAACGCGAACTCGTGCGCCTGCCTTACCGTCTGAACTGGGATGCGGCCTTCCGAAGTTGGCTCCAGAAACTCGACCGCCACAAACCAGTCCTCGTGTGCGGCGATCTCAACTGCTCGCACGAGGAAATCGACCTCGCCAACCCCCGGCAAAACCGCCGCAACGCCGGGTTCAGCGACGAAGAACGCGCCAGCTTCTCCGCATTGCTCGCCACCGGGTTCATCGACTCCTTCCGCACCCACCATCCCGGCGAACCCGGCCATTACACGTGGTGGACTTACCGCAGCGACGCCCGCGCCCGCAACATCGGATGGAGGCTCGATTACTGGCTCGTCTCGCAACGCTTCTGGCCCCGCGTCACCCGCACCGCCATTCTCAAAGACGTGACGGGTTCCGACCACTGCCCCGTGCTTATCGAGATCGCATGATGAGCCGGCTTGTCATTCAGGCCGAGGTCGCTTGCTCCGGCGGCCTCTTGTCTCCCCACGCGTCGCGGAGCCGGCGCAGGAAATTTCCGTGCAGGATGCCCTCGATCTCCGTCGCGCCGTAGCCGCGGGCGGCGAGGAGCGCCGGCAGTTTTTGCAGATCGGCGATGGAATCCAGGTCCTGCGGCGTTTGCTCGGTGCCGAAGCAGCCATCGAGATCGGTCCCCAGCCCAACGTGCCGTGCCGTGCCGGCGAGCTGGCAGAAATGGTCCAGGTGCTCGACGAGCGTTTCGAGGAAGAGGCCCGCGGAATGCGGCGTGGTGGTGCCCCGCTGCCAGCCGGGCGTCATCATCCAGGCATCGAGCGCGAGGCCGACGACCGCGCCGCGTTCCGCCAGCGCGCGGAACATCTCGTCGCTGAGCTGCCGCTGGTGCGGCACGAGCGCGCGGGCATTGTGGTGGCTGGCCCAGACGGGGCCGGAAAAGGTGTCCAGCGCCTGCCAGAAGCAGTCGTCGCTGAGATGGGTGACGTCGAGGATCAAGCCCAGCCGGTCGATTTCGCGGAGAAGTTCCCGCCCGCGCGCGGGGAAGCCGCCGGTGGCGTCCGTGCCCTGCGCATAGACGCCCGGCCCGTAGTGCGCCGGACCGATGGCACGCAGGCCGTGGGCCCAGGCGCGCTCCAGATGGCCCGGCGTGAGGAGCGAATCCGCGCCCTCCAGGCTGAGCACGTAACCGACCGGCAGTTTCTCCGCCACGGAGTCATCCGCGTCCTTCCATGTGGAAAGATGGGCCTCCAAACCCGCGGCGTCGCGGATTTGCACCATCTCTCCGGCTTCCTCCATGGCGTGATACCACGCGAGCTGCGCTTGCGTCATCGCCCACGCCTGCGGCGCGGATTTCCAGCCAAAGACGGGGCTGTAGGCATCGTGCTCCAGCCGCGCGAGCTGCGTGGCCACGCACAGACCGATCCGCGCGCGGCGCATTTCAGGCAGGGTTACCGTGCCGCGTCCGCGGCCGGGCTTGTCGCGCAGGTGGGCCTCGGTCCGGCGCACCACGTCCAACGGCAGGCGCAGGTCGCGGTTCCACTCGATGGCGTTGAGCGAGAGGTCGAGGTGCGCATCGAAGATGAAAGACGGTGTCATGGCTCGGAGCAGGAGGTTGAGTCTGAAATAGGAAGGATGAGAGATAAAAGGTAAAGCATGTCATCCTCGCGGATGATTTCCTATCTTATCCTTCCTCTTTCATATTTAACCTTAGATCGTGATCTTCCGCGTCCGTGCCGTGACCGGCCAGGTTTCGAAGACGCGCCCTTCGCGGGCCACATGCACGAAACTGTGCAGGGCGACGGTGGGGCAGATATGCCAGGGGATGCCGGCAAGGACGGTCCCCACGGGGAAGTCCGCTGCGCGGGTCGTTTCCAGCACCAGATGCTCCTCGCTGTGGCTGACGGCGCGGGCCTCGGGCACTTCCGGGAAGAGCACGCGCGGAGGCGGCATCTCGCTGGCCACGGCCTTGTGCCCGAGATCGAGGCAAAGACGGTTGATGCCGGGGCGGCTGATGACGCGGGTCAGCAACACGGCGGCAGGCCGGAAATCGAGGTCCGGCAGTTTTTGGCCATAGCCCGCGTCCCACAGCACGCTGGTGCCGGGGCTGCATTCCACGCCGGGGCGGCGGGCATGGAGGGGAAACGTGGGCGAGCCGCCGGCGACCGTGGCAGGCACAGGCAGGCCCGCGGCGCGCAGTCGTTCGGCCAAGGCGGCGACCGGGGCAAAGGCCGCGTCGCACGCCTCGGCGCGCTCCGCCACGTCCGTCTGGTGCAGATGCCCGTCATAGGCGTGCAGACCCGCCGGGATGAGGCCGGGCAGGGACGCGAGGCGACGATAGAGCGCGTCGGCCGCCTCACCGGGCGCGATGCCGGTGCGCTGCTGGCCCACATCGAGATCGAGCCACACGCGGATTTTGACTCCCGCCGCCACCGCCTGCGCATTGACGGTCTCCACGGCTTCCGGGTCGTCGGCGAGCCCGGAAAAAGTGACATTGGGAAACGCCTTCATCAACGCGAGCAAACGGCCCACCGTCGGCCCCACCAACGAGGCCGCGAGCAGGACATCGTTCGCGCCGGCCCCCGCGGCCATTTCCGCCTCGGCGATGGTCGCGCACTTGGCCTTGCGCACGCCCAGTTCCGCCAGCCGCGCGATGATCTGCGGCAGTTTGTGCGTCTTGAGGTGCGGGCGCAGACGATCCGGCGTGGACACCATCGCCAGCATCCGTTGCAGGTTTTCCTCCACACGTTCCCAATGCAGCACCAGCGCCGGCGAGGGCACCTCGGCCGCGTTTGTCGGAAGCAACGGAGCGGATGCCATGGCTAGGCAAGTTCGAAGATGGCCTCGATTTCCACCGCGATGTTGCCGGGCAGCGGTCCCATACCCACCGCGCTGCGCGCGCCGATACCGGCGTCCTCGCCGAAGACCTGGGCGAAAAGCTCGCTGCAGCCGTTGATGACCTTCGGGTGGTCGAGGAAATCCGGCGCGGAATTCACCATGCCCAGCATTTTCACCACGCGCTTCACCGCATCGAGCGAGCCGAAGTGCGCACGCAGCGTGGACAGCAGCGCCAGCCCCACCTGTCGCGCGGCGGCGTGGCCTTCCTCCAGCGAGAGGTCGGCGCCGACGCGGCCCGTGATGAGCGAGCCATCCCGCCGCACCGGACCGTGGCCGGAGACGTAGGCCATCTTTTCCACCACCACCACCGGGCGGTAAACCGCGACGGGCCGCGGGGCGGGCGGCAGTTCGAGGGCCAGGGCGTCGAGGCGTTGTTCGTGAGTCATGCGATCAAAATGGGGACTGGCCGGCAAGGGAGCGGCGCGCGACGGCGTGCCGCGCATCTTTGACGAAGCCGCTCGCGGCGTCGAGACAAAATGCGCCTGGTGGCACTGCCCCGCTGGCAGTTTCACCGGGGGGAAGAAAGCGTTTTTTTCACCGCTCCCGGAACCGTCGCCGCAGACGCAGCAGGGAGAGGAACATTTCGCGGACGGTGGCGGGGCGGACGCGGCTGCCGGGGCTTTCTTCCCAGTTGATGGGCACGGGCACGATCGGCGTGCCTTCGCGTTGGAGCAGGCAGGTCAGCTCCACATCGAAACAAAAGCGGAATTCCCGCAGCTCGGGCTTGATGGCCTGATAGACGCGGGTGGGCACGACTTTGCAGCCGCACTGCGTGTCCGGGACCGGGATGTCGAAAAAGAAATGGACTAGCGCGCGGAAGACCCGGCCGGTGATCTGGCGGACGCCGTGACGTTTGACGACCGTGCCTTTCGCTCCGGTGCGCACGGCATACAGGGCGTGGCCGACGTGCTCGGGCGTCAGAGCCAGGCGCAGCACCCGCACCACTTCGGCGGCGGGCACGGCGCCGTCGGCATCGACAAAGGCGACGATGTCCTCCGTCCGGGCCTGATCCCAGCCGCGATAGACCGCCGCGCCTTTGCCGAGATTGACCGGTCGCGGCAGCACCGCCCGCAGGAGCGGATGCCGCGGGCGCAGGGACTCGACGAACGCGGAGAGGGCCGCCACTTCGGCGGGGCCGGAGCCGTCATCGACGATGAGCACCTCCACTGGCAGGGCGGCGGCTTCCAGCGCCTCGCACAGGCGCGGCAGGAAGCGCGGCAGGCGTTCGCTTTCGCGGAAGCAGGGAATGACCAGAAGAATCCGGGGAGATGAAGACATCGCACGAGAGTAGCCTGATGACGTGGCTTGCCAACCGGGGATTGCCGTTCCGGGAGGACGGTCCTCCCCAAAAAGCGCCGATTTTGCGCTTTCTGGAAGTTGTTTGGGGCGGGGAATGTCCATCCATCTTCCGTTACGGCCCCAGCACCGTGCGGCCGACGATCACGATCACGCCCAGGATCATCTGCAACGGCCCGGTCAGCAAAGCCAGCAGGCCGCCTGCGGACAAAGAACACCC
>CAZQUC010000361.1:0-4718 GCA_964596095.1 uncultured Enterobacteriaceae bacterium | reverse complement strand
GTCCGGGAAGACGCTCGGGCCGCCCAGGCGCTCGTGCAACAAGCCGGCCGCGAAAAGCGCCTGGTCGCGGATCATTTCCGCCGGCAAGCGCACCCGCGGCCCGCGCGCCAGTTGGCGGTTCTCGGGATCGGCGGCGTGGCGTTCGGGTATCGTCGCGGACGTTTGTCGGTAGGTGGACGAGAGCACGAACGAGCGCAGCAGTTGCTTCACGCTCCACCCGCCGTCGATGAACTCGCGCGCCAAGGTATCGAGCAACTCGGGATGCGGCGGATATTCGCCTTGAAAGCCGAAGTCTTCCGACGTCTTGACCAGCCCCGTGCCGAAAAACTCCTGCCAGAAGCGATTAACGACCACGCGCGCGGTCAACGGGTGATCCGGCTTGGTCAGCCAGCGGGCGAGGCCGAGGCGGTTGCGCGGCGCGCCCTCCGGCCAGGCGCCGAGCAGCGACTCGGGCACGCCGGCGGTGACGGCCTCGCCGGGCGCGTCGTAAGCGCCGCGGTTCAGCACATAGGTCGGGCGCGGCTCGGTCCGCTCGACCATGACCATCGTGGTGGGAAACTGCCGTTGCAACGCGAGGCGCTCAGCGTGCAAGGCGCGGACTTGGCGCGCGAGGTCTTTGGTCGTGGGGTGAAGATCGCGGGCGAGGGTCGTGAGGCGGGGATGATCTTCGGCGGCGGGTTCCCAATTCTCCCGCCAAAGATTCAGAGTGCGTTGCAAAAATGCGGCGTCCGCGGCGGCGGCCAACTCGTCCGCGTCCCAGGCTTTGTCATCCACCGCCAATCCCGCGATCGAGCCGTGAAATGCCGCCGGCGTTTTCTCCGAGGTGTTTCCGACCGTGAGCGGCTTCGCGCCGGGGCCGCCGGTCAAGCCATCGTGCAACACCTCGACCTCGCACTCGCGACCGTCGAGCACCAGGCTGTAACCCGCGGCCCTGCCCTCGCCGCGGCTCACCACCGCCACCTCATGCCAGCGACGCGGCGTGAGTTTCTCCACCGAACGCACCTGGAGGGCATAGACCGGCCATTTTGCCGAGGCGCGCAGTTCAAGCTTTCCTTCCGCGGTGATCCTCACCTCGATGCCATCGGCGTGATTGGTCGAGGACTCCGGCGTCCGGTAATTCATGCTGGAGAGCAGCGCGCCGTCGCCGCCGTCCCAGCGCAGCGTGACCGCCAGCGTCCACGACTTGCCGCCGGAGACCGCGATCAACGAGCCGAATTGAGCCGGTTCGAGCGTCATGTTTTCCGTGCCGGGAAAACGCAGGCCGATGGAGACGGCTTTCTCATCCAACAGCGGCATCTTCGGCGATGGTGGAGTCAGGGTGGCGGCAGTGTCGGTCAGCCACTTTTCCAGGGCTGCGGCTTCGGTGGGAAATGAAATGCCGTCCGCCGCCGCAACCAGTTCCGCGCGCGCGACCGTCAACCTCCGATCCAACGCGGCCAACGCGGCCTGCTGGTCGCGGGTCGGCGTCGGCAAGAGCGGCGCGGCATTGGCGACGCGGCCGTCCTCTCCCCACTCGGGCACCTGATTGAAGAAGGCGAAGAGTTGATAGTAATCCTTGGCCGTGACCGGATCGTATTTGTGATCGTGGCAACGCGCGCACTCCAGCGTCAGGCCCAGCCACGCCTGGCCCAGCGTGCGGACGCGGTCGGCCACGTATTCGACGCGGTATTCCTCGTCGATGATCCCACCTTCGGAGTTGATGACATGATTGCGCCCGAACCCGGTGGCGATCAGGTCATCCAGCGACGGCTCGGGCAACAGGTCGCCGGCGAGTTGCTTGGTGAGGAATTGATCGTAAGGCAGGTCGTTGTTGAAGGCCTCGATAACCCAATCGCGCCAGCGCCACATGGAACGCGCGGAGTCGTTGTTGAACCCATGCGTGTCGGCATACCGCGCCACGTCCATCCAGTCCGCCGTCAGCCGCTCGCCGTAGCGCGGCGAGGCCAGCAGCCGGTCCGCCACCGCCGCGTAGGCCGCCTCGCCGTCACGTGCGACGGCGCGGAGAAAGGCGTCCGTTTCCGCGGGCGTCGGCGGCAGGCCGGTCATGTCGAAAGAAGCACGGCGCAGCCACGTCTCCGGCGCGGCGTCGGGTGCGGGGACCAAGCCCTTGGTCTCCAAATCGTGCATCACCCAGTCATCCCACGGCACGCGCGCCCAGTCGCGGTGCGCCACCTCCGGCAAGGGCGGCCGCGGCGGCGGCGTGAAGGCCCAATGCGCTTCGTAAGCCCCGCCTTCCTCGATCCAGCGTTTCACCAACGCGATCTGCTCCGGCGTCACCGTGCGGTGCGAATCGCGCGGCGGCATCACCTCATCCTCATCGGTGGAAGTCATCCGCACATACAATTCGCTCTCCTCCGGTTGGCCCGGCACGAGCGCGATCACGCCGTCCTTCTCCGCGAGCGCGCCCTCCGCGGTATCGAGCCGCAGCCCCGCCTTCCGCTGCGCCGCGTCCTGGCCGTGGCAGTGGAAACAATTCTCCGACAAAATCGGGCGGATGTCGCGGTTGAAGCGCAACGGCTCCGGCGGCGCGCCAAAGGCCGGAGCCGACAGCCACGCGAGAGCACAGGAAAGCAGCAATGGGGGTCGCATGAGGCGGGTGGAAAATAGGCAGGAAGGTGGTCTTGCCAATGTTCTCCTCAAAGAACCTCACCGCCATCCGATGCGAGCCTCGGCTTTTTCCCCGTGGGCGGGAAGGGCTCCGGCGTCAGGGGAAAGCCCCTGCCTCTCGTGGTTTAGGAAGAAATAGCCGACGCCGCAAAGCTGTTTGCGCGGGAGCGGGGCGCGGTCATCATGCCGATCCCCCGCCGGCATGTTCGCCGCGGAGCTTCCCGGATTTTCACCCGACATGAAAGGCATCAACGTTCTTCACAGCGACAGGCTGCCCAAGACCGGGGCGGTCATCGTGCCAGCCCGGCTGGACGCCGCGGAGCAGGCGGTTTTGGAGCAGGAATTCCAGGGACGGAAAGTGGCGCGCTTCGGTCCGGCGGAACTGGCGGGCGGCGCGGCGTTGGAAGAAGCGCGGCAGACCGTGGCCGCAGGCGGGTTCGCCCTGTTCTTGCCGGTGAATACGGAAAGCTGGCCCGGCGAATTGATGGATATCCCCCGCCCGACATTGGAGGCGCTGGTGGCGCTCGGGCTGCCCCTCGTGCCGGTGGCGGTGGACCGGCCAGAAGAATCGAATCTCTCCAGCGAATCCGGCTCGCCCCGCACGCTGAACGTCGGCCCGACGGTGGCGGCGGCCGGACTGAGCCTCAGCGCCGTTCAGGAAGCCATGCTCCTCGCCGGCGAGGAAGCCTTTTCCGCGCGGCCCTCATTGAACGGCTCGCTGGCGCTGGCGGTGCTGCGCGGCCTCAAGCGGCATGGGCGGACCTCGGGCATCATCGACGGCACGGACGAAAGCGTGCTGACCTACGAGCAGGTGCTGGCGGTGGCGCTGGCCTTGAGCCGGGTCATCCAGAAAGAAACCACGCGCCCGCATCTCGGCATCGTGCTGCCGCCGGGCAAAGCCGGGCTCATCGCCAATCTCGCCACCGTGCTGGCGGGGAAAATCCCGGTGAACCTCAACTTCACCGCCGGCAAAGCCTCCATTGAAAGCGCCATCAAACAATCCGGCATCGACCGCATTCTCACCGTCGATCTCGTGGTGCGGAAGATGCAGGAATTCCCGTGGCCGAGCACGCGCCAATTGATCCTGCTGGAGCGGCTGATGCCGGAACTCAAGCCGAAGGCCAAACTCTGGGGCGCGGCCGCGCGGCTGTTGCCGCCGACGCTGCTGCTGCGCCTGCTAGGCCTGCCCGCCAAGGGCGACACGGCAGAGGCGGCGCTGCTCTTCACCAGCGGCAGCTCGGGCGAGCCGAAGGGCGTGGTGCTCACCCACCGCAACCTCATCGGCAATGTCATCCAATTCGGCGGCCGGCTCGATCTCGGCTCGCAGGACAAAATTCTCGGCTGCCTGCCGCTCTTCCACAGCTTCGGCTTCACCGTCACCATCTGGTATGCCCTTATCGAAGGCATCGGCCTCGTCACCTATCCCTCGCCGATGGAGATTCCCAAACTGGCGGGTCTCATCGAAAAGCACCGCGTCTCGCTGGTGGTCACCACGCCGACGTTTCTGCGCGGCTACCTGCGCAAGGCCAAACCCGAGCAACTCGCCGCTCTCAAACTCGTCGTCACCGGCGCGGAGAAACTGCCCGCCACCGTGGCGGAATCGTTCAAGGCGACCTTCGGCAAGGATGTCTTCGAAGGTTACGGCCTGACCGAAACCTCGCCCGCCACCAACGTCAACTTGCCCACACGGCCCGAGCCCGGTGACGGGCGCGAGGTGCTGCCCAGCCACCGTCCCGGCTCGGTCGGCCAAATGCTGCCCGGCATCGCCGTGCGCATCACCGACGCCTCCACCGGCGAAAAACTCCCGCTCAACCAGCAGGGCATCATCTGGTTCAAAGGCGCGAATATTTTCCCCGGCTACCACCAGCAGCCGCGCAAGACCGAGGAAGTCCTCCGCGACGGATGGTTCCGCACCGGCGATCTCGGCCGCTTGGACGAGGACGGCTTTCTCTTCATCGAAGGCCGCCTTTCCCGCTTCTCCAAAATCGGCGGCGAAATGGTCCCGCACGAAACCGTCGAGGAGCACATCAGCCGCGCCCTCGGCCTGGAAAGCGAGAGCGAGCGGCGGATCGCCGTCGTCGGCGTGCCCGATGCCGACAAAGGCGAAGCGC
>CAZQUC010000360.1:0-4743 GCA_964596095.1 uncultured Enterobacteriaceae bacterium | reverse complement strand
GCGTTCGTGGACAAGCTGAGCCAGACGATCTTCGGCGGCACGCCGGAGCAGGCGGCGGGCGCGGTGGCGGCGGCGCTGGCGGAGGGGTTCGATCCCCTGGAGATCGGCGAGGCGATCTCGCTGGCGGCGAACCAATTGTTGTTGCGAGATCGCGGGCGGCGGCCGGAATGGGAGTCCGCCGGCAAGCCGGTGGGGAGTGTGCATGGGGACTCGATCGGCGTGCATGCCGCGGATTCGATCCATGCGTGGCGCAATCTGTCGCAGGCGACGCACGGGCGGAACCGGTTCGCGTGCCTGATCCTGGCGGCCTGGCAGGTGGCGCGGGATCGCGGGCCGGGGCCGGACTTTCTGGCCTGGGAGCCAGTGCCGGGCGCGTATCAACTCCGGAGCGTCAAAGCCAAAGAGGCGGAAGGGTTGCTGGAAGAACTGGACGCGGCGATCCGCGGCAATTTGCAGGCCCAGGCGGGCGCGGTGACGCAGCGGTATGGGGAACTGAGCCTGCCGGCGGAGGCGGCGTTCAAGGTGTTCCTCAAGTATGCGGTGAGCGAGGACGGGGCGCTGCACGCGGAGAAGTATTACCAGACGGTGTGGGATGAGTTTCACCGCACACGGCCGGCGTTCCGGTGGCGGCATCTCATTGGCTTGGCGCGAGTCACCGCGAGCGAATATGGGCGGCCCGCGGCGGGACAGGCGGAGGCGCGGGATTTGCTGGGAGTGTAGTCGAGAGAGAAGATATGGAGCCAATGCAAACTCATACCAACTTCCATCCCATGCTGGCGTTGATCTTGTCCACGATCTGACGACGGCGCCAGCACGGGCCGAATTTCAACTGGGAGCAAGTGGTGAGCAGATCGATCGCATTGGGGGAAGGCCGATCATCAATGGAGTGCTCGCCACCACCAGATCGGCCTCCGTGACTTCGATCAACGGCACGCCGAAAGCCTTCAGCGCGCGGGCCGCTTGGCGCGCGTTGGGCTTGGTGGGCCAAAGCCAGATATCCAGGTCCCTGGTAAAGCGGGGTTCTGTATAATGAATGACCGCGTAACCTCCGATGACCAGGTAGCGGACCTCATGCTCGTTTAATAGACGTAACAAGTCTCTGAAATCGGAGTTCATCGGGATTTCGTTTTTTCAGCGCCCACGCTTCGACCACCATCTCCCACGCGGCTCGCAAACGGGCCGCGCTTCCCGCCTGCTGCCAATCCCACAAATGCCACAGTTCCATTTCTTCGTAAGACGCGCATTTTCTTACCACCCAATGCGAGCGGTCGGGCGGGGACGCGGGGGCAGGTTCGTCGGCCATCGGGGAAAATACCGCCGACGGCGAAACTGAAAACTGGGGTAAAGCGCCTGTTTTACAACGAGCAGCAGGCCGGGCTGGGAAGGAATCCCCGATGGATCAGCACGCCATTGCGGAAAAAACGTCCCGAATGACGCGACGGCCACGCCCGGCAACTCCGAGGGCCTCCACTATCCGGCTCCGACGAGGCTGACGCGCAGACGGTAAAGGCGTTTTTCGTAAGACACGGGGCCGTATTGGAAGCGCACGCCGGAGGTGGAAGGAAGCATGACGCCGGTGCCGGACCCCACCCGGCTCCAAGTTGAGCCATTGGTGCTGGTTTCAAAATAAAAGACGGCGTCGTAGGCGTCGGGGTTGCGTGGGGCTTGCATCACAAATGGCGACGAGGATTCGATGGTGAGGCCGGGCGGCGGGGAATCGGCGCGGCGTGGGTCGGTGCCGAAGGCGTATTCGAGGCCGTTGCTGGCGCCGTCGCCATCGGCGTCTTCTTCAAAGCCGCGTGGCCCGGCGGGATCATCCGCCCACACGGCGGCGGCCCAGTCGGCGTAGGTGTGCGGCGCCAGCGCGGCGAGTCCGTCGCGTCGCTCGTCATCCACATGGGTGAACCCGCCAGCAAGCCAGAGGGCATCGTTATGCACAACCAGGCGTGAGACGGTGTTAGGCGGCCAATGGGAGTAGGAGGCACCTGTGTTAGGATGCCAATTGGCGCGGGAGCCAAACACTTGAGCTGTCTCGGGAGGGACGCTGTAGGTTTCAAAAAGCGGTGGCCGGAAGCTGGGGTCGATGGTGCCATCGCGGCGCAACAACACCGGGCCTCCGGATACATAAAGACCGTTGTTCGATGAAGGGACGAACGCAATAATGGCACGGCCATCGGGCAAGGGTGTGGCGCCATGCACGTAGTAAGAGGTTGAGCGCAGCGGCACGAATGTTTCGTCCACCGAGCCGTCGGCGTGGTGGCGGCGCGTGCCCTGGCTGGTGGGGGCCAGGAACCGGCCATCCGGCCATTCAATGTGAATCTGTCTGGGGTAGGGGCTGTTGTTCCGGGCTCCCAGTTGGAGACGACCGTCGGGCCAGTATTTGGCGCCAGCGATCCAGAATCCGTTGTCGCGAGTGGGAAAAAGATCGGCGCCGTGGGCGGTGGAGCCAAGGTTGGCGCGAAAACCGGTGTCTTCGGTTCCATTTGGCAAAATCTTGCGCCATTGGCTGGTGGATACCGCTTGGCCGCTGCCGTAAGCAACATCGCGGCTGAAAACCACCGAGCCATCGGCCAGGCGCTCGATTCCTCCAGTGGGATAAAACGAAGTCGCAATCAATAAAGGGGTGAAGGCGGCATCGTGCGAGCCATCAGCGTTGAATCGATGAAGTTTGGCTTCGACGTTCGTGTCGGTGAGCCGGTGGTGCAGCACGGCGTAAAGCCGTCCATCCGGCATCGGTGTCCAATCATAGAGTGTCGTGTTTTCCAGCGGCGTCCAGTTGAAGGCGGGATCGCGCGTGCCATCCGAGCGCAGCCGGACGATGGGAGGGCAGGCCACACCATTCCACTCCGACCAACTGCCGCCCACCCAGAGATGCGGCCCCACCGAGCGCACACGGCAGGCATAGGCTGGCCGGCGCGGCTGCGGCACGGTCCAGCCGGGATCAGGCTGGCCGGAACTCAGGTAACGCTGCGTGCCATTCACCAACAAGCTCTCATCCGGCCATAGGGCCAGACGGCCCAGGAGCGGCAGCGGGATTTCCGGGAACGACGGATCGCGGGTGCCGTCAGACTGGAAACGCACCAGCCGGTCCGACCATCCGCCGAAGTTGGCCAGCCAGCCGTCGCCCTGCCTCGCCACAACGGCGGGTGATCTGGCATTGACCGGAAACTCGATGAGGGTGGCGGGAGCGGCGCCGGGGGAGAAACTGGCCAGCCTCGCGCTGTAGTAAGTGGGGCTGACATATGGATTGGGTGCCTCATCCCGCACCACGCACCAGAGTCGATCCGTGTCCGCCCCCACGATCTGATGCCACATGGAGAGATTCACGTCCTGCGGGGTCCACGCGGTGTCAGGGCTGCCAGTCGAATCCAAGCGCCACAGCTTGGCCAAGGTGCCGTTCGTGTGGTCCGGCCTGCCAAAGAAATCAAGTGGCCGCGCGTCTTCAATAGCCCAGACGTTGCCATTTTCTTCAGGGTGAACCGACAGCAGCTCCCGGTCGAAGGACGCGGCATAGCTGGCATCCGCCGCGCCGGTGGCGAGCGAAATCCGCCGCAGCACGTTCGGGCCGGTATAGGCCGTGGCGTGCTTTTGCTCCATCACATAAAGATGCGTGGCATCCGCGAAACGCGGGCGAAACGAGCTGCCCTCGGTCCCGGGCAGGCCGGTGGGCGCAAACGGGGCGGCCATCCCCGTCAGGTTGTAGAGAAGCAGGCCGCTCACGCCCAGTCCGGGCGCTTCCTTGTCAAGATGCTCGGCGGCCACCAGCACCCCGCCTCCCGGCCACGGAAACAATCGGTAAGGCGGCGGGGCGAAGGAGTCCGCATACCAGACCTCCGGCAGGCCCAACGCGACGCTTGGCGTAAAATCATCCAGCGTTCCATCAGGCTTCAGCCGGGCCAGCCCCGCACGGGTCTGCCCATTGATGGACCAAAAGCCGCCAGCCAGCCACACCCCGCCGTCCGGGGTGACGGCCGTGGCCCTGATCGTGGCAATGGTCTGGCGAGACTCTGTGGCGAGGGGCAGCAACGTGCCCGGCCTGGTTTGCGCGAACGCGCCAACACTCAATGCCAAAAGCACGCCGGTGACAGGGAGGCAACGGAGGCCGGACATGTCTTGAGAATCCGTGTCCTCGACGGCCAGGCAAGCGGTAAAGTGTCAGTTCCTCTGCGCTGTTCCGCTGCCACGCCGGGCGGCGCTCGACTGCCTGATTATTGTCTCGAGTGGAAATCGTCCCACGGAAAATTCCACGCCCTCATTTGCTTCAGGGGCAAGGATGTCATCCTGTGCGGCCGGGGAGAAAAGCTTCGGTGTGATTTGCAGGACGAGTTGGGCCAACAACTGGTGGCTTATTTCCGTTAGTTGTGCGGCCTCCGGTGCGCCAGCGGGGAGGAGATTCTCATCCTCCCCCGCTTGTCAGCCGAGGCGGGCACGGAGTCGCTGCAGGGTGGCGGCGGCCGAGCGGGCGATTTCCTGAAATTCCGGCGAGACGTGCGGGTCATCCGCCACCCGGCACCAGAAAGCCGAGGCCCAGGAGCCCGCCTCGCGCCAGAGGCATTCGTGGCCCGGCACGGGCGGACTCGGGGCGAAGGCGCGCGTCACGATTTCCCCCAGCGCGCCCGGCGCCCATAGCATGGGTAGCATGTCGTAGGCCGGAGCCAGGCGGAAGGGGAACGTGTCGTCGAGCCAGAACGACAGGTTGCCCGCGTGCATATCGGTGTTGCCGATCAGTTCGCCGAAGGCGTG
>CAZQUC010000359.1:0-4772 GCA_964596095.1 uncultured Enterobacteriaceae bacterium | reverse complement strand
TACGCCGTCACCGGCGCGCTGCTGTGGGAGCGCCGTTACCCCGATCTTGATCTCCGCGACGTCCATGCCGCCATCTTGGACGGGCTGGGTGGATTGTTTGTCGTGGTGCACGTCCCCACCCCCTCGAACGACTACCCCGACTTCTACCATCTACTCAAACTGAGCTCGGCGGACGGCGCCCTGCTCTGGCAACAATCGGGGGCCAGGGCTTCGGTGGGATACTCCGAGTGGCGGCATCCTCGCCTGACCATGGATCGCCAGGGCGATATCGTCATGGCCGCGACGATCAATGCCTCCCTGCCACATGAGCCCTGCCGTCTCACCAAATATCGCGGCGCAGACGGGGTAGTCCTCTGGCAGCGGCAATCAGAAGATAAAAGTGAAGCGCCCCACGCCCTCGTCTGCGATGCCGACGGCCACGTCCTCATCACCACCGCTTCGTCCCTCTTCCCCACCATCAACGCAGATTTTACCACCGCCAAATACGAGACCACCAGCGGCGCTCTGCTCTGGGAACGTCGTTACCCGGCCTCCGCCGGAGGCTATAGCCAACCCGGCGCGATGGCCTTGGATCCCGACGGCGACGTGGTCGTGGCAGGCCGGTTGTTCAAGGAGGATGGCGGCTCCCAATTATATCTCGCGAAATACGTCCCGGCCTCCGGCGACATCGTGTGGGAACGGCTGCTGGACGACTCCGACGGCGATTACCTGCCCTCCGAGATGGCATTCGACGCGGCGGGAAACATCGTGCTCGGCGGGGAAAACCGCTCTCTTGCCTCGCATCACACAGGCAAATACGCGGCCACCGATGGAACCACATTGTGGGAGCGATCCTTTCCAAGAGATTCCTGGTTATCCCTGGTGGCGGGAGTGGTGGTGGATGGCGCGGGTGATGTGACCACGAGCGCTTTTTCCAACGGAAGCACCCATACCGTCAAATACGCGGGGAACGACGGCGCCGTGCTATGGGAACGGAATGGTCCAGCCGCCACGTCCCTCCCGCTGATCCCCTACGCGCTCGCCGTCGATCCAGAAGGCCATGTCGTGGTCGCCGGTCAAGGCCTCAAATACTTCGCCGAAGAAACTGGCCATGCACTGGATTTTCTGACCATAAAATACGCAACCACCGACGGCGTCACGTTGTGGGAGCAGCGATATGACGGTCCGGCCCATGCGTGGGAAGAGCCCGCTGCCATCGCGATCGATGCCACGGGGAATGTGGCGGTCGCGGGCTTCACTCACGGAGGCGCGACCGGCAAGGATCTGCTGGTTTACAAACTCGCCGCCGACACCGGACAGCCTCTCTGGCAGCACCGATACAATGGCGCCGCCAACGCCCGCGACGAAGCCGTGGCGGTGGCGGTGGATGCCGCCGGCAATGTCGTGGTCACCGGCGTGACCACCCGACTTCCCCGCCAGGAAACCGAAGAAGGCCCGGTGGGCGGCGATACCGATATTTACACGGCCAAGTATGCCGCGGCCGATGGCACATTGCTCTGGGAGCGCCATTACGACGGCCCCGCCAGACTGGACGACGCGCCCGTTGCCCTGGTGATGGACGCGGCGGGCAATGTGGTGATCTCCGGCTGGTCCGGACGTGTGCGGAGCGAGAATACAAGTATTCCGAACCCAGCCGACTATTACACCGCGAAATACGCCGCGACCGACGGAACCCTGCTGTGGGAGCGACGGTATTCCAGAAACGGGACGGGGAATCATCGTGCGGTCGCACTGATGATGGACGGCTCTCAAAACGTGATTGTCGCCGGCGACTCCCATGGACCGGGGGGGAACCTCGATTGTTATATCGTGAAATACCGCGCAGCCGATGGCTCGCCTCTCTGGGAACAGCGGCTCAACACCAACAGCGATGATCGGACGCTGGACCTTGCGCTGGACGCGATGGGCCACGTGATCCTGCTTGGACTCTCCGGCAATGGCCTTTACACGATCAAATATCAAGGTGACACCGGCGTGATGCTCTGGGAGCAGCATGTTAGCGACCGCAAAATTTCCGCTTCGATAACCGCGGCACTGATCGTCGATCCGAGGGGGAATGTGCTCATTTCCTACGGAAAGGATTCCGAACCCCCGGTGACCACGCGCAAATACGCGGCCACTGATGGCCATTTGCTCTGGGAGCGTCCTGACCAGGAAGAATGGGAGCTTGAGGTTCTCGACGTGGTTCCCGATGCCATGGCCATGGTGGGAACGGAATCCTATGCCATGCTGGGGCGATTTATCCTGACGGACCATGAAGCGCGGATTCTCTCAATCCATGCGCTGGCCGATGGCAGACGGCTCTCGATGTATGGGCTCGGCCCCCTGCCCCTTCCGGAGGAGACCTCTCCGGCCGGCCGACACCTTCTGGCGCCGGACGGCAATGGAAACATCCTGATCGCCGGAAGTGTCGGGAGCCAATCCTCTTTCGCTCACTCCGATCCGAGGGTGCTCCTGCTGCGGCCATCCGCCGGCGCGCCGGCTCCCTTGACGCTCGATTCGTTCGCACGCGATGGGTCTTCCACTCTCCCTTGGGTATCCTGGACCCTCACCGGCAAAGGAGTGCCCCATCGATTGTATGCGCTGGAATTCTCCTATGACCTGCAAGGCTGGAGCTTCTACGACTGGCTCCCGTCCGACGACCAGGGAAATATTTCCTACCGCGATTGGAGCAACGTCCCCCATCTCCACCTCCGCCTGACCGACGCTGCTGAATGAAACCATGCCCCCGGCAAAAAATCCGCGCCAGCGCGGGCGGATTGTGCTTAACACAGGGCGCATGATTCTTTCCGACACGGAAATTCTCGCCAGCCTGGAAGCCCGGACCATCGTCATCGAGCCCTACGATCGCGAGGCGCTCGGCTCCAACAGCTACGACGTGCATCTCGGACCTTTCCTCGCGGTGTATGAGGACGAGATCCTCGACGCGCGCCGTCACAACACCGTGCGCCATTTCGAGATTCCGGCGGAGGGCTACGTGCTCCTGCCGCAGCGCACGTATCTCGGCGCCACGCTCGAATATACGGAAACGCACCGGCACGTCCCCTTCCTCGAAGGCAAGTCCAGCGTCGGCAGGCTCGGCATCGACATCCACGCCACCGCCGGCAAAGGCGACGTGGGATTCTGCAACCACTGGACGCTGGAAATCTCCGTCGCCCAGCCCGTGCGCGTCTATACCGGGATGCCCATCGCCCAGCTCATTTATTTCGAGGTCAAAGGCGACATCGCCGTGCCTTACGACCGCAAGCCGTCCGCCAAATACAACCAGCGCAGCCCCCGCCCCGTCGAATCCATGATGTGGAAAAACCAGTGGTGACCAGCGCGGTGGACGACCACGACCTCATCGTTTCCCTCATTGGCAAACTCGCGGGATTCACGTAATGAGAAGCGCGCCACCGTCGCGCCCTCGATCCATGAAAACCCGGCTCGTCCTTTCTTTCCGGCTCGCCACCGCCGCCTTCGTCGCGGTCAGCCTTTCCGCGAGTGTCTTCGCCGCCGAACCCGCCGTCCTCGCCGGTGACATCAAGGTGCTCAAGGACTTCAATTATGCAGGAAATGACAATCCGCGGCAGAAGCTGGACCTGTATCTGCCGGAAACGCCCACCGACGCGCCACGCCCGTTGGTCGTCTTCATTCACGGCGGCGCGTGGGCCGGTGGCAGCAAAGCGGACGCCCGCGGTGTGTTATCCCTGCTGCTGACCGACAACCTGTATGCCGGCGCCTCTCTCGGCTACCGCCTGACCGACGAAGCTCGCTGGCCCGCGCAAATCTACGACGTGAAGGCCGCGCTGCGCTGGTTGAAAAAACACGCGAACGAGCACGGCTATGACGCGGATCGCATCGCCCTCTTCGGCATCTCGGCGGGCGGGCACCTCGTCAGCCTGCTCGGCACCAGCGGTGGGGTGAAGGAACTCGAAGGCTCGGTCGGCGACACCAGCCTCGACACGCCGCGCGTCCGCTGCGTCATCAATTTCTGCGGCCCCGCGAATTTCCCCACCTTTCCCGGCAAAGGCAGCACCATCGACCCGGACGACCCGGAGGGCGTGATCGCCAAATTCTTCGGCGGCCCGATGAAGGACCATCCCGACATCGCCACAGCCGCCTCTCCCCTCACCTATGTCAGCAAAGACGATTCACCGTTCCTGCACCTCCACGGCACGAAGGACAACCTGGTGCCGTATGAGCAGGCGCTGGAATTCGACGCCGCGCTGGAAAAGGCCGGTGTGTCCAGCACACTGCTCACCGGCCGCGATGCCGGCCACGTGTTTTTCAGCCAGGAAATGATCGGCCACCTGCGCGCCTTCCTCGCCCATCATCTACTGGGCCAACCGGCGGACATCCCCGAAGGCCCGGTCGCCACCAAGTGAGGCCACGGCCACGCTCCGGCTTCCGGGGCGACATCTCACCCCCATCCATTCATGAACAGCCGCACGTTGCAGATGAACCGACGCCAGGCCCTGATGACGGGCCTGCTGGCGGCCAGTGGCGTTTCCGAGGCCGCCGCGCAAGAACCGCATCCGCTCTTTGTGGAAGGCTACGCCGGCCGGGTCAGCTATGCGCCGGGCGAGGAAGTGACGCTGTGCGTGTCGTGCGGCGGCCCGTCGTTTTCCGTGGAGATCACCCGGCTCGGCGCGAAACCCGAGCAGGTCTGGAGCGCAGAGAATGTGCCCGGCCAGGAGCATCCGATTCCCGAAAACGCCTCCTCGCACGGCTGTGGCTGGCCGGTGGCGGCGCGGGTCACCATTCCGCCGGAATGGCGCAGCGGCTACTAC
>CAZQUC010000358.1:0-4791 GCA_964596095.1 uncultured Enterobacteriaceae bacterium | reverse complement strand
CGGGCTGGCTCACCAATGCCGCCGGGTTCCATTTTCATGACGACTTCGGCGCGGGACTGGTCGATGCCGCCGCGGCCATCGCGCTCGCCGCCGACTGGACGAATCTTCCCCATCGCAAAGCCGCCGAGACCACCGCGTCGCAGTTTCTCCTCATCCCCGAAGGCGCCGAGGGCGCGGTCGTGCCCTTGACGCTGGCCGGCACGGGATTGCGCGCGGAACACGTCACTCTCGGCGTGCAGATCCTCCACCCGCGGCGCGGCCAGCTTCGACTGGAATTGACCTCTCCCTCGGGCACCACCTCCGTGCTCAAACGCGCCGCGACGTCCGACTCCCATGCCGACATCGACTGGATTTTCTCTACCGTGCAACTGTGGGGCGAGCCGGCCGACGGCACATGGACGCTCCGCATCATCGATACCGAAGATGGCGTGACCGGCTCGCTGGTGCGGGCCGATCTTCGTGTTTACGGCGCCTCGCCGATCCCGGATGATTACGAAACCTGGCTCGCGCAAACCTTCGGCGAAGCCGTCGTGGCAGATGCCTCGCAACGGCACGTCTGGGGACCGGAGGCCGACCCCGATCACGACGGTTGGAGCAACCTCGCGGAAGCGTATTTCGGGACCCCTCCTCTCACCCCCTCGCCTGTCTCGCCGTGGAGTGTCAGCCTGGAAGGCGACACCCCCGAGACCCGCGCGATCCATCTTCACTGGACCGTCGGAGCGTTGGACGAATTGGAAGCGACCGTGCAATGGTCGCCCGATCTCGCGCACTGGTATCAAGGTGACGAAGCTCCCGACGGGCAGGCGCGAGGACTGGTCGTGCAACGGGACGGCGCGGCACACACCGCCACCCTGCCCTTGACCGGAAGCGACGCCGCATGGCTCCGCCTCAGCATCGGCCGCCAGCCGTCATTGCTCGCCGCTCCGTAAGCTCTCCGTTACAAAAAAGCCCGCCCTGCCGACCAGCCCGCCTCGTAGCCAACGCCGTTGGCGTGAGCCGCCGAGGGAGTTAAACTTTTCCATGTTCCGGTTCGTTCTGGCTTGTGGTTTCGGCTTGGTGATGGCGCTTCCTTCCGCGCGCGGGGAGACGCCGCCGGATTTCAATTTCGAGGTGCTACCGGTCTTGTCGGACCGGTGCTTTCTCTGCCATGGCACGGACGCCGCCAAACGCGAGGCCGATCTGCGGCTCGACCAGCGCGAGGCCGCGCTCAAGGTCATCACTCCGGGAAAGCCGGAAGCGTCATTGTTCTATCAACGCATCACGGCCGATGACCCGGACGACCTCATGCCACCTCCCTCGTCTCACCTCACCCTCACCGCGGAAGAGAAAGCCACCCTGCGGCGCTGGATCGAGGCGGGCGCGGAATATCGGCCGCATTGGGCCTTCGTGCCGCCGCCCTCGGACCCTCCATCAGATCCCGGCGCGTCCGGCCACCCCATTGATGGCTTCATCCGCGAGCGACTGCAAAAAGAAGGGCTGGCGCCGCAACCGCTGGCCTCGCCGGAGCGCTTGCTGAGACGGCTCAGTTTCGACCTCACCGGCCTGCCACCCACGCTGGAGGAACTGGACGACCTGGCACGCCGCCTCGGCCCGCGCGAGGGCGCGCCGCCGGAAGTCTTCGCGCAACGGACGCGCGACGCGTTGGCGGCCGACATCGACCGGCTGCTCGCCTCGCCGCACTTCGGCGAACGCCAGGCCGCGGACTGGCTGGATGTGGCGCGCTTCGCCGACACCTTCGGCTATCAGTCGGACGTGACCATGCACGTCTGGCCTTACCGCGATTGGGTTATCCAGGCGTTCAACGACAACCTGCCCTACGACCAATTCATCACCTGGCAGCTCGCCGGCGATCTGCTCCCCTCCCCCACCCGCGAGCAACGGCTCGCCACTGCCTTCAACCGCCTCCACCGCCAGACCAACGAAGGCGGCAGCATCGAGGAGGAATACCGCGTGGAATATGTCTCCGACCGCGTGGAAACCTTCGGCACCGCGTTCCTCGGCCTCACCCTGCAATGCGCGAAATGCCACGACCACAAATACGATCCGGTCACGCAGCAGGATTATTTTTCCCTCTTCGCCTATTTTCAGAACATCGACGAAAGCGGCCTGTATTCGCACTTCACCGACGCCACGCCCACGCCCACGCTCTCGCTGGCCACGTCAGACCAAGCCACCACGCTGGCCGCAGCCCGCGCGGCAGTGACACGAGCGGAGGCGGAGCTCACTTTGCTCCGCGAAACCAGCCGCCAAGCCTTTGCGCAATGGCTGGCGGAAACTTCGTCCGCGCCGTGGTCCGTGCCCAACCACTTGTCCGATGAGATCGCCCATTATCCCTTTGATGATTTTGATGAAAAAACCACCCCTAACACCTTGGATGCCGGGACACCCGGCGCGCTCTTCGACGATGTGACCCTCATCGACGGCCGCTCCGGCCGCGGGGTGACGCTCAGCGGCGAGAACAACGTGAATTTCCAACCCGGCGGCGCCTGGACGCGCGACGACGCCTTCTCGCTCGCGCTCTGGCTGAAAACGCCCGACGTGAGAGACCGCGCGGTCATCTTCCACCGCTCCAAGGCCTGGACCGACGCCGGCTCCAATGGCTACGAGTTGTTGTTGGAAAACGGCCGCCTCAGCGCGGCGCTCGTCCATTTCTGGCCCGGCAACGCCCTGCGCGTTGTGGCCCGCGAGCCGTTGCCCGTTGATCAATGGACGCACATCGTGTGGAGCTACGACGGCTCCAGCCGCGCGGCGGGCCTGCGCTTGTTCGTCAACGGCCGCGAAGCCGCCACCGACATCGTGCGTGACGCCTTAACCAAGGACATCAACCGCGGCGGCGAAACCCGGCTCACCCTCGGCCAACGGTTCCGCGATCGCGGGTTCAAGGACGGCCTCATCGACGAGTTGCGCCTCTTCGAACGCGCGCTCACCCCGCTGGAGGCCCGCTGGCTCGGCCAACCGGACGCGCCCCTCCCCACACCCGCCAATACCGCGGAATGGTTCGAGTATTATCTTTCCGCGCTGGACGCCCCCTTCCGCGCCCACCTCGCCGCCGTAAAACAACACCGCCAACATCGCAGCCAAGCCGGTGACCACGTCACGGAAATCATGACCATGCGCGAGCTACCGGCCCCCAGACCCACCTTCGTGCTGCAACGCGGCGCGTATGACCAGCCTGGCGAGCGTGTCTTTCCCCGCACCCCTTCCGCCCTCCCCGCGCCGCGGCCCGACACGCCCCCGAACCGCCTCGGTCTCGCCCGCTGGGTCGTGGATGGAAACAATCCGCTCGCCGCGCGCGTCATCGTCAATCGCCTCTGGCAAAGCCTCTTCGGCCACGGCCTGGTGACCACGCCGGAGGATTTCGGTTTGCAGGGCGCGCTGCCCACCCATCCCGCGATGCTGGATCATCTCGCACGCCGCTTCATCGATTCCGGCTGGGATTACAAGGGCCTCGTCCGTTACCTCGTCACCTCGGATACCTATTTACAGGAGTCCGATTGTCCGCCCGAAACCCGCGCCGCCGATCCGGAGAACCGTCTGCTCGCGCGCGGTCCCAGCTTCCGGCTCAGCGCCGAGCAACTCCGCGACCAAGCCCTCGCCGCCGCTGGGCAATTGGACGCGCGCATCGGCGGCCCGAGCGTCGATCCCGACCAAACCAATCGCCGCTCGCTCTATACGTTCTGGAAACGCACCATGCCCGACGTGCGCATGGAAATCTTCGACATGGCCAAACGCGAAGTCTGCACCGTGCAGCGCCCGCAGACCAACACCCCGCTGCAAGCCCTGCTCCTGCTCAACGAGCCGCGCTTCAACGAATGGGCCGCCGCCCTCGCCCGCCGCGCCGCCGCCGCGCCCGACACCGACACCGCGCTCACCGTGATTTTCCGCCACCTCACCGCCCGCTTCCCCACCACCCGCGAACGCGCCCTGCTGCGCCACGTGCGCGACGAGGCCGTGGCCGAAGCCCCCACCGCTGATCCATCCGCCGCCATCCAAGCCGGCCTCACTGCCGTCTCCCGCCTCGTGCTCAACTTCGACGAATGTGTGATGAAGCGGTGAGCCGCCGGTGCGTCCCCCCAGCCTCTCAGTCGCCTGATTTCTCCGAACGAGCCGCGTCCTCGGCCGGTGCCGAGGCATTGCCTTCCGCGTCGGTTTCGGGCTTTTTCTTCCGCCCGACCTTCACATTGAACCGGTCGATCTCCGCTTGGGGAATGGGCATAAGCTTCGCAAACGCCGCGGCCAGTTCACTGCCGGTGATCTCCACCCACCCCGGCGCATCCGGATAATCGATCGCAAAATTGTTACATTCCCAGCAGAAGCTGGAGTGGAAGAGAATCTCCTCGCCATGGAAAATCCTCACCCCATGAATCGGCAGATGGCAGAACGCTCCG
The DNA here is from genome assembly GCA_964596095.1 of uncultured Enterobacteriaceae bacterium. Classification (GTDB taxonomy): domain Bacteria; phylum Verrucomicrobiota; class Verrucomicrobiia; order Verrucomicrobiales; family V1-33; genus CAJBME01. Next base: position 403 of record CAZQUC010000358.1, on the reverse strand, counting down.
CCCCCGACCCGGCCCGCCACGCCGACGACCTGCCGCAGCTTCGGCAAAAACTCCTTTCGCTGCGCCGGAGTCAGCACCGCGGTTTTCAAGATCCTGGTTTTGGCGCGATAGGGCAAAATGGGAAACTCGCCATCTTCCAACTTTTTGTCCCAAAAGAGGAATCCCGCCCGGGCTTCCACTGTTTCAAAATCGAGAAGATACACTTCGATCCGGTCGCCCAGAGCCAGCGCTTTGGCGAGATCCTCCCGGTAGGTTGATCGGATGTCTTCCCGGGTCTCGGAGAATTTCGTCTCGGCGGCAGCCAGCGCCTTCTCCGCCTCGCTTTCCGCGAAGGCCGGCGAAAACGAGGCGAGGCTCAACGCGATCCCGATCAGTCGTGCGCCTTTCATCAGGAAAGATACTT
>CAZQUC010000357.1:0-4794 GCA_964596095.1 uncultured Enterobacteriaceae bacterium | reverse complement strand
CTCTTGGACCAGCTCGTCTTCGGCGCCCGCGGCCACATACTCCGCCGGCGCTTCCGGAGGCTCCGGGTCGGGCGGCGCATCGAGCACGGGCGACTCCGAGGTGTCCGGCTTGTCGAGCAAGGGATCGCTTTCGGGCGGCGGCGTCTCTTCGTCTTCCGTGGCGGCGGCTTTTTCCGCAGCGAGGGCGGCGGCGGACGCGCGGATGGCCCGCACCAAGGCGGAAGTGGTCAGCGGCTCGGGGGAAGCGAAGATGAGCGCTTCCACGATCTGGGGCAGGCTGGGCGTCGGGATGTTCACGGAGTGGAAAGAGTGGTCGCCTCGGCTTCGGCTTCATCACCCGCGGGTTCCCTGTCGTCGGCGGGCGCGGGCTCCTCGTCGGACGATGGGCCGACGGTCAATTCGTTGCGGTGGATGACGATTTCGCCGAACAAGGTGTCTTGCGTGACGCGCAGGTGGCGCAGTTTCATCAGTTCGAGCACGGCGATGAAGGTGACGATGATTTCGTCCCGGCTGCTGGCTCCGGCAAAGAGGCTGGAGAAGGCCAGCGGGCGATCCACCGGAACGATGCCCAGCAGGTATTCGATCTTGTCCGAGACCGTGAAGTGCTCGTCCACGATCTCCCGCAGCGTGCCGGGTTTGATCTTGTCGAGAACCTTTTGAAAGGCGCGGATGAGGTCGAAGACGTTGACTTCGGGCAGGGTCGTGGGCGGGGGAGGAGGCACGGCGGCTTCCGGATGGGCGGGGAAGAGGCCGGCCTGAAACTGTGCGCGATGCTCCAGGAAATTCGCCGCGTCCTTGAACTTCTTGTATTCGATGAGCTGGCGGATCAACTCCCAGCGCGGGTCGTCTTCCTCCGCGTCGTCCTCGGGCGGTTGCTCGATGCGCGGGAGCAGGCTGCGGCTCTTGATATACATGAGGTTGGCCGCCATGACGATGAACTCCGACGCGAGGTCGATGTTCAGCAGCTTGAAGGCATCCATGTATTGCAAATACTGCTTGGTGATGCGCTCGATCGAGACATGCGTGATCTCCACCTCCTCCTTGCGGACGAGATAAAGCAGCAAATCCAGCGGCCCTTCGAAGATTTCGAGCCGGACTTTGTAGGGATCATCCATCGGGCGGGTCAAAGAAACGGACTAGAGGCGAGTTCAGCGCGGCGTGCCAGTGGAAAAGGCCGGCCGGCGGATCACACGGAGCCCGCGGCGGCGGCGGCGCGCTGACGGTTGCGCCACGCGGTGAGCGCCCCTTTCATGCGACCGAGCACGTAATACACCGTCTGGCTGCGTTGGCGGACCAACTCGGCACCGATGAGCCGGGGCACGAAGTCCGCCTCCAGGTCGAGGATTTCCTGCGGGGTCGAGCCATGCAGGCCTTTGCACAAGATGGCGGTCATGGCGCGGGTGAGGGTCTGCACTTCGGGGCCGAGACTGACGCGGAAGGCGGCCTTGCCCGCGTCGTCGATCTGCAAGTGGATGCCCACGGTGTCGGTGCATTCCTCGTCCTTGCGAATGTCCTCCAGCACGAAGGTCTCGCCCGGCTGCGGCGCGCACCGCGGCGCGCTCTCGGCATAATGCACGAGCAACGAGCGGCGCTCGCTGTCGGGCAGATCTTCGAAGAGGGAAACGATGTCTTGCAACGCGGGTGGCATGGCTTGGACAGGATCGGCACTCAACCTTCGCCGGTTTCTTCCGCGGGCGGCGGCTCCGGCGCGTCGGGCGGCATGGTGAGGTCGGTTTCTTCCGTCGTCGCTTCGGCGGCGGCTTCCCCATCCGGGTTCTCCTCGTCCTCATCGACGCGCGGCACGCGAGCGATGTCCTGCAGGCGCTCGCCTTCCTTGAGATTGATGAGCCGGACACCCTGGGCGTTGCGGCCGGTTTCGCGGATCTGATGCACCGGGATGCGCACGCTTTGGCCGCTGGTGGTCATGAGCATGAGGTCGTCGCTGTCATGCACGCACGCGGCGCCGACCACCTTGCCGGTCTTGTCGGTGACGTTCATGGTGCGGACGCCTTTGCCGCCGCGTGATTGGAGCCGGTATTCCTCGAAGCTGGTGCGTTTGCCGAGGCCGTTCTCCGCCGCGACGAGCAGCATCCCCGAATCATCCACCACCGCGAGGCTCACCACGAAATCGCCCTCCGCCGGCTTGATGCCCCACACGCCGGTGGCGGTGCGGCCCATGGCGCGGATGTCGGTCTCGGCACAGCGCAGGCTCAGGCCCGCGGCGGTGACGAAGACAAGTTCGTTGCCGCCATTGGTCAGCTCCACGCCGATGAGCTTGTCGCCTTCTTCGATGTTGATGGCGTTGATGCCGGCCTTGCGGACGTTCCGGAAATCACTGAGCGTGGTTTTCTTGACCACGCCGACCTTCGTGGCAAAAACGACGAAGCGATCCTCGCGCCAGATGGTGGCGTCCTCGTCGGACTGCGCTTCGAGCCGCAGCACGGAGGCGATTTTTTCCTCGGGTTGAAGATTGAGCAGGTTCTTGATCGACCGCCCCTTGGCCACCCGCGGCATTTCGGGGATTTGGTAAACGCGTTCGACGTAAACCCGGCCGGTGTTGGTGAAGAACATCAGCGCGTCGTGCGCGCTGGCGGTAAAGAGGTGCTCGACGAAATCTCCCGGCTCGTTCTCGTCCTGCGACTCGCGCACCGCCATGCCCTTGAGGCCCTTGCCGCCGCGGTTCTGCGCGCGGTATTCGCTGGTCAGTGTGCGCTTGATGTAGCCGCGGTGGCTGAGCGTGATGATGGCCGGCTCGTTGGCGATGAGGTCGGTGATGGAAATCTCCCCCTCCTGCGCGGCGAATTGCGTGCGCCGCGGCGTGGCGTATTTCGCCTTCACCGCCAGCAGCTCGTCCCTGATGATGGTGAGCACGCGTTCCTCGCGGGCGAGGATGTCCATCAGATCCTTGATGGTGGCGAGAATGGCGTCGTAGTCGTTCTTGACCTTTTGGCGATCGAGCGCGGTCAATTGATAGAGCCGCAGTTCCAGAATGTGCTCAACCTGGCGGTCGGTGAAAACGTATTTGTCTCCGACGATGCTGGCCTGGCCGCGGATGAGGATGCCCAGCGCTTCGGCGGCGGCGGTGGTGAATTCGTAAGCCTTGAGCTTCGCGCGCGCCTCGTCGCGGTTGGCGGAGTCGCGGATGATCTTGATGAAGTCGTCGATGCGGTCGAGCGCGAGCAGATACGCTTCCAATCGCTCGGCATCGCGCTCGGCGACCTTGAGCAGATACCGCGTGCGGCGGATGATGACTTCGCGACGGTGCTCCAGGTAAATGACCAGCGCGTCTTTGAGATTGAGCAGCCGCGGCCGGCGGTTGTCGATCGCCAGCATGTTGGCGGCGAAGGACGTTTCCAGCGAGGTGTGCTGGTAGAGGTTGTTGACGATGACCTGCGGGCGGGCGTCGCGTTTCAGTTCGACGACGACCCGCGTGTTTTCATCCGACTCGTCGCGGACGGCGCTGATCTCGGGCAAGATTTTCTCGTTCGCCAATTGCGCGATGCGCTCGACGAGATGAGCGCGGTTCACCGCGTAGGGAATCTCGGTGATGATGATGACCTCGCGCCCTTGTTTCGTTTCCTCGATGACGCACTGCCCGCGCACCTTCACGCTGCCGCGGCCGGTGTGGAAGTAATCCCGCGTGCCCTTCATCCCGTAAATCACGCAGCCCGTCGGGAAGTCCGGCCCTTTGATGTAGTGCATCAAGTTGTCCACGGTCAGCGCGGGATTGTCGATGAGCGCGCACAGGCCGTCGATGACCTCGCCGAGATTGTGCGGCGGGATGTTGGTCGCCATCCCGACCGCGATCCCGGTGCCGCCGTTGACGAGGAGGTTGGGGAAGGCGGCGGGCAACACCACCGGCTCGGTGCGGGTGTCGTCGTAGTTGGGGATGTAATCGACCGTCTCCTTCTCCATGTCCTCCATGAGGACGGCCCCCAGCGGCGCGAGCTTGGCTTCCGTGTAACGCATGGAGGCCGCCGGGTCGCCTTCCACGCTGCCGAAATTCCCCTGCCCGCGGATGAGGATTTCGCGCATCGCCCACGGCTGCGCCATATGCACCAGCGTCGGATAAATCGCCTGGTCGCCGTGCGGATGGTAGTTACCCATCGTTTCTCCCACGATCTTGGCGCATTTGACCTCCTTGCGGTTCGGCCACACGCCGAGTTCGCTCATGGCGTAGAGGATGCGCCGCTGGCTCGGCTTCAGCCCGTCGCGCGCATCGGGCAGGGCGCGCGAAATGATGACGGACATGGAGTAGTCCAGAAAGGACGTCTTCATCTCCTCGGCGACGGAGATGGGTTCGACGCGGCCGCCGGGCGGCGTCGGCTGCGGGGCGGGAGGCTGGGTCGTTGGATCGCTCACGGATGGTCTCGGGAAAAACGGGGAGGGCCGGTGGGAAACGGGATCAGGGCAAGGGGTTCACTCAAGCCAGCCCCAGGCGTGACGCAAGGGAGGCAATGGAATTTCCGGGGGCTTTTTTCACCGGCGAATTTGGAATGAATCTGGAGTGCGGATGGCTTGCCTCCGCTTTTGGGGTGTGAGAGGCTTGCCTCTCGGGGCGGGGAACGCGATGCCTGGGGGAGGCGCGATATGGAAGGAGAGCATTGCCGCGGCGGGCCAGAACCGGCGAGCCGGTTCTGGTGAAGAGCGGAGGCAAGCCGTCCGCACTCCAGAAGGGCCGGAAATTTTTCTCGACGCGCCGGGTTCCAGCCGTTACGTGCAAGAGAACCGTGATTCAAGCGGTGTTCGTTTCATTATGGCTTCCTACAATAAAGTGATGTTGATCGGGAATCT
>CAZQUC010000356.1:0-4823 GCA_964596095.1 uncultured Enterobacteriaceae bacterium | reverse complement strand
CCGGTGGCTCACGCCACCGGCTAATGTCTGGACGGCCCTCTGGGCCTCGGCGTTTGGTGAATTGGCCTCAGCGGATGGCGCACGAGCCTCGGCAGATGACGCACGGACCTTGGCGGATGGCGGATCAATCCACATAGACAAATTCATTGAGGCGGAAAAGCACGCGCGCGAAGGCCTGCCAGGATTCGGTTTCGAGACGTTCCGACGTGGTGCCGGCGGCCTGGAGGGTCTCGCGCGTGGCGGCGAGAAATTGTTGGGCGCGGTCGATTTCGTCCGCGTCGGCGGGACGGGCGAAGGCGGCTTGGTAGGCGAAACAAATGCGGGCTTCGCCATCGGGCGCGGCGGCCAACACGCGGGAGGCGAAGGCCTTCGATTGCTCATGCACGAAGGCATCGTTCAGCAAAAACAGGGCCTGCAAGGGCGTGGTGCTGGCGGTGCGCACCGGGGTGCTGGTGGAGGGATCGGCACCGTCGAAGATGGCCAGATACGGATGCCGCTGGATGCGCTGGGTCATCAGATAGATGCTGCGCCGGTTGGTGTCATAGATGGCTCGGAACGGGTTGTGCTGGGTGAATTTCCACTGACTTTCCGGCGGAAACGGATGCGCCCCGGCGGGCGAGGTGTCCAGGTTGCCGGCGAGAAAGAGGAGCGTGTCGCGGAGGGCTTCCGCGTCGAGACGACGGCGGGGAAAGGCGCCGAACCATTGGTTGACCGGATCGCGGGCCAAGGCTTCGTCACGGCGCCGGCTCGACAGCCGGTAGGTGCGCGAGAGCAGGATGGTCCGGTGCATCGACTTCACCGACCAGCCCGAGTCGATGAATCGCGAGGCCAGCCAGTCGAGCAACTCGGGATGGGTCGGCGGTCGGCCTTGCTTGCCGAAATCGTTGGCCGTGGGCACGAGGCCCTTTCCGAAATGGTGCAGCCACAACCGGTTGACCATGACGCGGGCGGTGAGCGGGTTGTCGCGGGCGACGATCCATTCCGCCAACTCGCGCCGGCCGCTCGACCGGCTCTCGGGCGGCACGGCGGCGCCCCCCAGAACGGTCAGGAACCGCCGAGGAATAACATCGCCCGGCTGCGCGGGATCGCCCTTGCGCTGGAGCGCGACGTTTTCGACGCGGGCGCCTTCGGCCACGGCGTAGGCGAACTCAAACGGCAGTGGTTTGTCCCGGTGCTCGGCCGCGGCTTTTTCGGCCTGTTTGATCTTCGTCTCGATGGTCTTCTTGTCGGTCTCCGGCGCTTTCTTCAGCGACTCCTGGAGACGTTTCACCTCGCCCTCCAGCCGGCGCTGCTCCTCGTCCCGCGCCTTGCGGGCAGCCGTCACTTCCTCCAGCCGGTCCGGCGCGACCAAGGGGACCAGATCGCGCTGTTTTTGATCCAGCTCGATGCCCGGCCAGGGATAGCGCGTGCTATGGAAGATGCCATAGAGCGCGTAATAATCCGCCGCCGTGACGGGATCGAACTTATGGTCATGACAGCGCGCGCAACCGACGGTCAGGCCGAGAAAGGCGCGGCCGAGATTGTCGAGGGTGTCTTCGATGGTGAGATGCTGCGGATAATCGTCCACGCGTGAGCCGAAACGCCGGGCGTTGGCGATGTAACCGGTGGCGATGAGGCGGTCGCGCCGTTCCGCCTCGGTCGCGGCCGGCAGCAGATCGCCGGCGAGTTGTTCACGCACGAATTGGTCGTAAGGCAGGTCGCGATTGAAGGCGCGGATGACCCAGTCGCGGTAACGGTGCATCTGCGGGATAGGAAAATCGGAGTTATCTCCGGCCGTGTCGGCATAGCGCACCACATCGAGCCAATGGCGGCCCCAGCGTTCGCCGTAGTGAGGCGAGGCCAACAAGCGGTCCACGACCGTGGCGAAGGCTTCCGGCGAGTCGTCGGCGAGAAAGGCGTCCACCTCCTCCGGCGTCGGCGGCAGGCCGATGAGGTCGAAGGTCACGCGGCGGATGAGCGTGCGTTTGTTGGCGTCTTCGGCGGGGGGCAATCCTTCCGCTTCGAGGCGTGCGAGGACGAAGAGGTCGAGATCGCCGTCCGGCCAATCGGGGTGCCGGACTTCCGGCGGCGCGGGCGAGGCCAGCGGCCGGAACGACCACCACTCACGCGCCCGGTCCCAATCGATGGCCGATCTCGCCTGGGCCACGGCCACGGTATTCTCGGTGCGTGGATCCGGCACGCCCATCCGGATCCAGGCTTCGAGATCGGCGATGACTTCCGGCGGCAGCTTGGCCTTGGGCGGCATGGTGAGATGAGGATCGGCGTGCCGCACCGCCAAAATGAGCAGGCTCGCATCCGGTTCGCCGGGCGTGACCACCGGTCCGGTGTCGCCGCCTTTGACAAGACCCGCGCGAGAATCCAGCAACAGGCCGCCTTTGAGATTTTCCGCGCGGGCGCTGTGGCACTCATAACAATTCTCCGCCAGCACCGGCCGGATGCGGCGCTCGAAAAACTCGATCTGCTCCGGCGTCGGTTCGGTCACAAAGGCGGGCCGCTTCGGCTCCGGAATCGTTCCCATCCCGGCCCACACTTCGAGCCCGGAGAAATTGACCGCGCCATGGCCGGCCGTGCGACCGGCCACGGTGAGCTTGCCATCGCGGGGCGTGGCCGGCCACGGTCCCAGCCGCCGCCAGGCGCCGGCGCTGCCGCTGTGGGCCTTTTCCACCACCGGCCGGCCGTTGACCAACACGTCGAACTGTTCGCTGTGGTTGTCTTCCCAGACGTAGAGAAAGAGTTGGTAATCGCCATCCGGGACATGAGTCACTGTCACCTCCACGCGGCTGCCCCAGTGGCTGCTGCGGATCATGGTCGCGCGGGCCGCATCCGTCACCGGTTTGAGCGGGACGGCCTGGTTTTCGAACGCGTTGCCTTTGACTTCCAGGTTGGCGGAGCCCTGGCCTTCCCACGGCCGGTCGTCGATTTCCAGCGCCGGGCCGTTGAGGTTGAGGGCGCGAAAAAATGTGGCCTCCTCGCCGCTCAGCCCGAGAGATGCCCCCAGCAGCCACCAGACGAAAAGGGGGAACGCTTTCATGGGCGTGTTCCGGGAGGCGGATACTGGCTCGCCGCGTCATCGAGCACCAGCACCCAGTCGAGGGCCTCACCGGGATCCGGCGGGGTGAACTCACGCTCGCCGGTATTGGGAAACTCGCCGATGGCGGTGGCGCGGCCGTCGCGGGGGTTGAACCACCACGCCTTGACGGTCGGGCCCTTGATAACTTCCATCCGCACTTTGAAGCTTCGGCCCACCGGCGCATACACCATGGCATACGTGCCTTCGGTGTCACGGGTGGCGACAAAGCGGTAGCGGCCCGCCCCCGGCACGCGAGTGGGCACGCGGTCGGTGAGGAGGATCGAATCATCCGGCACGCGGGTGAGAAACGGCCGCGATTCGAGCAACCGGCGGCCGTGCTGCATCTGCAACGCGCCGGAGTGCTCGAGGGCTTCCCGCCACGGCAGGAGCGGATTGTTGACCGGCTCCCGGCCCGGCTCCCACATCTGCCACACGGAGTGATGCCCATAGGTGTGACCGAACGCGCCCGTGAACAGATCCCAATACAGCGGACGACGGACATCCGCGGCGATCGAGTGGCCGCGCTTGCCCGCATCGAAATCCACCGGATGCGCCTCGTAAACCGGCTCGCCATCGAGCACCGGCTTGATGGGCGAGCGGTCGTAGTCGGCGCGGGTGTGATCGTAGCGGCCGGTGAACTCGACCGCATGGCCATTCTGCCGCATGTTGAAATCCAGCCAGTCTTCCGCGTGAAAATACTGCGCCGATCCCTGCCCGCCGCCCGGATGCCAGGTGATCAGGTGCGTGCCGCCATCCCCTCGGCGCAGCCCGCGGGCCATGGCGCGCGTGATTTCCCGGTGGGTGTCGTTCTCCACCGGCCGGTCCCCGCCGAGAATCCAGACCAGGTCGGCCTCCCGGTAGCGCCGACCCAACCATTCGCCGTAAGCCTCGGCGTTCGACGGCGTGAAAACTTCCGGTCCCACCCCCCATTTCTTGTTCCACTTGTCGCCCCAGGTCGGCAGCAGGCCGATCAGCAGGCCCCGCGCATTGGCTTCCTTCACGATGAAGTCCACGTGATCCCAATAATCGTTGTCGGGACCATCCTTCACGTCCGGCCGGGCGGGGTTGTTGTCCACCAACGGCCGATGGCCGTAGGCATTGGGCGTGTCCAGGCCGTCGAATTCCGCGAGCGCCACTGCCTGGATGACGGTGAACCCATGACGGGCGCGGTGGTCGAGATAATGCCGGGCGTCCTCGCGGTTCAGCCGGTGAAACAACTCCCAGGCCGTGTCCCCGAGCCAGAAGAACGGCTGCCCGTCCGGCGTGGTCAGAAAACGTTTGTTCTCGCTGACTTTGAGCGACGCCTCCGTCCGCTCCCCTCCGATAACCAGAGCGATCATTCCGAGAAGGGAGACACAGGTTCGCAGGCTCATATTCAGATGGATGGCAAGCCACCGACGAAGGGGCGAAGGATGATCAACGCAAGCGATCAACCTGCGCGCTGTCAAACAATCGGTGGCTGAGGCCAAGGTGGCTTCATGGATCGGACGAACCTTGATGGCGGAAGCGGCACTCATAGGGGTTTGGTTATTTGACGAGACGATAGAAGGCTTTGTCAGGAGGTGCGGGAAGGGTCACAGTATGTGTCTCTCCCGCAACGACCGGTGCGGTCGGCACGTCGGCCCACGAGGTGGGCAAAAGAGTCGCGCTGGTCTGCAACCGCAGCGACTCCGCGGAACTCCAGGACAGGACGATATTCGCGCCGTCGCGGACGATCTGGAGCGAAGCGGTGATCGGCTCCACCGGCGCTCCC
>CAZQUC010000355.1:0-4833 GCA_964596095.1 uncultured Enterobacteriaceae bacterium | reverse complement strand
CAGCACCTGCGTGCGCGTGGTGACGAGGAGACCGTCGCGATGTGGCAGCAGGCCTTGCGCGTGATCCAGGGCGTCGGCGAAAATTTCCGCGCGGTCGTAAATGCCGTCGCCGTCATCATCGATGAGCCGTTGGATGCGCGAGAGGAACTGACCGTCGGGACCGCCGAGGGGGTAGTCGATCATGTCCGCGACGTAGCAGCGGCCGTGGTCGTCCCAGCAGACTTCCACGGGGTCGAAGACCAGCGGTTCGGCCGCGACGAGTTGCGCCTCGTAAGGGCCGTCGAGTTCGATGGCGCGTTGGGATTCTTCCGGCGACCACGGGGCGTCGCGGCTGGGTTTGACTTCGGCGGCCGGCGTGGTGAGGGGGAGGAGAAGCAAACACGAAAGCCAGGGGAGGAACGAACCGGCGTTTACAGAAGGAATTGTATGTGAACAGAAGGAAGAGAAGAAAGAGTGCCAAAGAATCTTCCCTTCCTTTGCTTCCTTCTGTGAAAAAGTCTGCGACGAACCGTGTTGGGAGGAGTGCACGTCCTCCCCAGCGCTGAGGCTTGGCCTCCGGTGGCGGTGAGGATTACTCGCAGTCATTTCAACTCGGGCGGGACGTTGCCATAGGTCCACGGACCACCGAAGGGCGGCAGCTCGGGATGTTGCGGCACGGCGCCAGGTTGCAACTGCCGCGTCAACTCGAGGCCCGCGTCGATCATCTGCGTGCCGGCGGTGATCTCCAAATTGCTGTAGGACGTGAGCCGCGTCTCATACCCGCCGCCATCGGCGGCGAAGGCCTCCTCCGTCGGCACGTAGCCGACGCACCCGTTGGCGAGTTCGACCGGATAGGTGAACGGGAACGTGCTCTCTTTTTTGATGCGCAGGCCGTTGGCGACAAAGAACTCCGCCGGGTTGCTGACGAAGACCGCCGGCCCGACTTGCAGCGCCTGCACTTCCACCTCGACCTCGAGCGCGTGGCGCACCAGTGCGTCGAGCAGCACTGTTTCCTTGGCGAAGACCCACGTCGTATGGTCCGTGCCCTCTTTCTTCGCGGCGATCTCATACGCGGCCTTCACTTTTTCGGGATCGGGCACGCGGCGTTTGATGGGCCAGATTTTCTGCCGGGCGTCGAGCGTGATGTCAGCGCTCTTGGCCATGCCGAGGATGACCTTGATCGCCTCCGCGCCGATCCGTCCGCCGACCAGCCGCGACATCGCCTCGCCGCCCAATTGCTGGCGTTGGCGCAAATTATCCACCTGCGTGATGTCGCCGCACGCGCCTTGCAGAAAGACGACCGTGGCGCGCGTCCGCAGCCCGCCTTGCAAGACCTCCTCAAGATATTGCACCCAGTTCGCCGAGATGCCGCCGGGGTTGGTCGTGCAATGGCAGGCGTAGTTGACCATCACGCCGAGCAGCTCGCCGCGCGTGTCCCACGCCGCCACCACACCGACTTCAGGATCGATGGGGCCGGCGTAGTCGATGATGTCGGGATTGCCCGCGCCCGCATGGCTCCACGTCTGGCCGTTGGTCATGCGCTGGCGGCGGTTGAAGGCGACCGAATCCTCGCGGCCGCTGCCGAAGCCGAGTTGCGCGGGCGTCTTGTGCCGGTCCGCCCACGTCACCGCGTCGAGGATCGCGCGTTCCACTTTCAACAAATACCCCGGATCGGCGGCGGAGGATTGGTTGTAGGCGAGGTCTTGCACGAAGGCATCGGCGAAGTCGAACTCGCCCGGCTGCGTCATGCCGATGGGGCCGGAGGAATGCGAATGCGACGCGCCGATCATGACCTGCGCGCCCGGGATGCCCGTCGCCTTTTCGATGCCCTCCCGCGCCCGCAGCACCAGCTCGCGCGGCACCATCAAGGCATCCACGCCGACGAAGGCGACGCGCTTTTTGCCATCGTCGAAGACCGCGACGCGCACCTTGCAGGGATCGTGGAACGACGCGTGGAAATCCTTTCCGTAATTGCCCGGCTGCTCCATGCCGAGCGCGGGCGTGATGTCGCGCTCGGCAAAGCCGGCCTGGATCGCCGAAGCCGGCGGCGCGGGCGTGGCGGGATCGGCTTGCGAGTTTAGCGGTCCGCCCAGCCCAACGGCCAGGCCCACAGCGAGGAGAAGGAGCAATGGGGCGTTGCTTTTCATGAGCGGCAGGCAAGCCGCTTTCGGCCCGAGGGGCAATCTGATCGACGCCCGAGGTTTTCACCAAGAGAGGTTTACCCCCGGCCTCGCGTGAAGACGCGGCCTTCCTCGGCGTGCCCTTCGATGAAGGCGATGATCTTGTCGGCGACATCGACGCCAGTGGTGGCCTGGATGCCTTCGAGGCCGGGGCTGGCGTTGACTTCGATGACGAGCGGGCCTTTGGCGGAGCGGATGAGATCGACGCCGGCGAGATTGAGGCCGAGGGCGCGGGTGGCGCGCAGGGCGGTGCGACGCTCGATTTCGCTCAAGGCCACCGCGTTGGCTTTGCCGCCACGGTGGAGATTGGCGCGGAATTCCCCGGACCGGGCCTGGCGGCGCATGGCGGCCACCACTTCATCGCCGACCACGAAGGCGCGGATGTCCGACCCTTTGGCCTCGGCGATGAATTCCTGCACCAGGATGTGCGCGTCCAGTCCGCGGAAGGCTTCGATGACCGACTCGGCGGCATTCTCCGTCTCGGCCAGCACGACGCCGACGCCCTGCGTGCCTTCGAGCATCTTGATGATGAGGGGCGCGCCGCCGCAGATGTCGATCAATTCGCCGGCGGCCTCCGGGTCGTGCGCGAAAGCGGTGACGGGCAGGCCGATGCCGCGGCGCGCGAGGAGTTGCAGGCAGCGCAGCTTGTCTCGCGCCCGCGCGATGGCGACGCTCTCATTGACGGAATACACGCCCATCATTTCGAACTGCCGCACGACGGCGGTGCCGAAAAACGTGTGGGTGGCGGCGACGCGCGGGATGATGGCGTCGTAGCCGGTCATCTCCCGCCGGCCGAGATACATGCGCGGCTCGCGGGAGGTGATGTTCATGTGCAGGCGCAGGTAATCGACGATATGGGCCTTGTGCCCTCGCCGCCGCGCGGCCTGGGCCAGCACGCGCGTGGAATAAAGCTGTCGGTTCCGGGAAAGGATCGCGAGTTTCATGCAGGGATGTGGACGGCTGAGAGAACCGTCGCATTCATCGAAAGGCAGACTTCCCATATCCGGCGAAAAAGCAACCGCCGTCCGCAGCGGAGTGAGGGATTTTCGCACCGCGCGACGCGGGAAGCTCCGTTTGCATCGGCCGCGGGGGCGGGTATGAATGCAGGCTGGTGCGCCGTCCGTTCCAATTGCTGACCTGCCTGCTGCTCTGCCTGCATTTGTGCGGCGGGCCGCTCGGGCTGTTGCAAGCCGTCGCCTGGACGGGCATGGCGGTCAGCTACTCCCGGCAGGAGGGCGTGGTGGAGGGGATGAAGAAAACTTTCGACGGGGAGCATCCCTGCGAGATGTGCCAATCAATCGCGAAAACCCGCGAGCAGCCGGCCTCATCGGAGCCGGACCAGCCGCGGCCTCCGAAGAACAAGTTGCCCGAGTGGGCCAAGGTCGCCAAGGAATTTGCCTGGCCAGATGAGACGGCGCTACCGGCGGTGACCGGACGGGATAGGGAGCCGGCATCATGGCCGGGGGTGGTCTTGTGGGGAGGCACGGGCACCCCGGCGCCCCCCACGCCGCCGCCGCGCGTTTCGTAGCGGGGGCGTCCCGCCCACCGCCGCGCGGGGAGAGGCTTTCTTTGATGGGACGGGTGTCCCGTCAGGGAGACGTGCCGTTCGGAGATGGACGGTATGGACGGTATGGACGGTATGGACGTAATAGACGGCGTGGACTCTGGAGTCCGCTTTCGGCGGCGATGCCGGATGCCTCGTCTCTCTCTTCTTAGGCCACGGTGGCTGTTGTTGATGTGTTTGCTTGGCGGGAGGTGGCCTTCCGTCGTGGCCGTGGGTTCGCGGTCTTCACTCTTCTTTGTTTTCCATGTTTTCTTTGGCTTTTCCGTTTCTTGGAGGTTTGGCGGCTGCGGTGTGGCTGGCCGCGGGTCTCGCCTCCGCCCAGACCGCGCCGGCGTATGCCCATTTCGAGGGCCGCCACACGCATCCCATCGGGCTGACGCCCGACGGCCGCACCTTGCTGGCGTTGAATACGCCGGACGCGCGGTTGTCGGTTTTCGCGGTGTCCGATCCGGTGCATCCCGCGCCCGTGCTGGTGGCGGAGATCCCCGTCGGGCTGGAACCGGTCTCGCTGCGGGCGCGCACCGACGACGAGGTGTGGGTGGTCAATGAAGTGAGCGACTCGGTCTCCATCGTCTCGCTGCGCCGGGGCGCGGTCATCGCGACGCTGGCCGCGCCGGACGAGCCGGCGGATGTCGTCTTCGCGCAGGGCCGGGCCTTCGTGAGTTGCGCGCGCAGCCGGCAGGTGCGCGTCTTCGATGCGGAAACCCGCGAGTTGCAAAACGTCATTCCCCTGCAAGGCGATTCGCCGCGCGCGCTGGCGGTCGATCCCGACGGGAACACGGTGCTCGCCGCGTTTTTGCTCTCCGGAAACCACACCACCACGCTGCCCTCCGCCGAGGCGCCACCCGCGCCGGCGCCGACGAATCCCGCGCTCCCCGCCGCGCCCAAGACCGCCGTCATCGTGCCAGCGGACGACCCGCGCGTGCCTTACACGGTGCTCGATCACGATGTGGCGGAAATCGGCGTCGGCGCCAACCGCGTGCTGGCCTATCACTCCAACATCGGGACAAATCTCTTCGACCTCGCGTTCCGTCCCGGCACGGCCGAGGCGTGGATCGCCACTACCGAGGCGCACAACCTGATCCGCTTCGAGCCGGAACTGAACGGCCG
>CAZQUC010000354.1:0-4836 GCA_964596095.1 uncultured Enterobacteriaceae bacterium | reverse complement strand
CCGGTGTGGACGTAATGGTCGATGACGGCGTCGCCGAAGAACGCGCGGGCCACGGCGCTGCCATTCAGCAATTCGACGGCTTCGCGCAGGGTGTGCGGCATGTCGGCGAGGGCGTCATCGACGTAGGCGTTGCCTTGGTAGGCGGGGCCGGCGTCGAGATTTTCGCGCACGCCGGCGAGTCCGGCGGCGAGCAGGGCGGCATAGGCGAGATAGGGGTTCACATCGCCGCCGGGCGTGCGGTTTTCGATGCGGAAGGATGGGCCGTGGCCCACCACGCGGAAGGCGACGGTGCGATTGTCGAAGGCCCACGCTTGTTTGGTCGGCGCCCAGCTCCATTTCTCGAACCGTTTGTAGCTATTGATGGTGGGCGCGAAAAAGTAACACAACTCGCGACAGTATTTGAGCAAGCCGCCGAGGAATTGGCGGAATAACAAGCTGCCTTCGTGCTTCTCGGCATCCCATAAGGCATTGCGGCCGTCGTGGAAGAGGCTGACATGGATGTGGCAACTGTTCCCCGCCTCGCCCGCGAAGGGTTTGGCCATGAAGGTGAGGCTGCGGCCGGTTTGCTGCGCGATTTCCTTGCAGGCTTGCTTGAAGATGACATGCCGGTCGGCCATCTCCAGCCCTTCGGCATAGCGGATGTTGACCTCATGCTGACCGACGCCCCATTCGCCCTTGGTGTTTTCGACGGGAATGCCCGCCGCGGTGAGTTCGTTGCGGAGACGGCGGAACAAGTCCTCATCGCGCAAGGGCTGCATGAGATGGTAGTCGATGCGGTAATCGCTGGCTGGTTTCAGGTCGCGATAGCCGTTCTTGAAGGCCGTGGGGAAATCCTGCTGATAGACGAACATTTCCAGCTCGCTGGCGAAAAAGGCCTCGTAACCCGCCTCGGCCAGCGTGGCGAGCGCATGGCGCAATACGTGGCGCGGCGTTTCCTTGACCGGCGCGTGGTCGTGATGCTGCAAGTCGCAAATGACCAGGGCCGCGCCGGGTTGCCACGGGAGGACGCGCAGGGTGGAGAGATCGGGCGTCATCGCGAAATCGCCGAACCCTTTCTCCCAATTGACCAGCGGGTAGCCATCCTGTGGGTCCATGTTGATGTCGATGGCCAGCAGGTAATTGCAGCCGTGCGAGCCGTGCTCCAGCACGGAGGCCACGAAATCATGCCCGGTGTAGCGCTTGCCGACCAGGCGTCCGATTTTATCCGGCACGGCGACCAGGACGGTATCGATCCGGCCGGAAGTGATGAGGTCTTTGAGTTCGTCGAGTGTCATGACGAGGTGCGATGGAGTGGGCTGAAAATGAGGAGATATGGAGCTGCGGCCAAATCAGGAAAAGAAAAAGAGGGAGCAAATCTCCCGTCGGCGCGTGGATGGAGTGCGGAGGCTTGCCTCCGCTTTTGCGCTCACCGGCTTGCCGGTGAGTTTTTGCATGACGAAGCGACGAAAGGTTTTTCGTCTTTGAGAAAACGTGATATGCGGGGGAGCACCATTTGCCCCGCCGCAGGGGCAAGCCCCTTTCCTCCACAAAGCGGAGGCGAGCCTCCGCACTCCAGATTGCCTGAAAGGCTGCGTTCCGTTTTTCATGGCGCAAAGTAAATGTTCTTCACTTCGGTGTAGCCATGTAGCGCAGCCATGCCGAGGTCGCGGCCGAGGCCACTTTGTTTGAAGCCGCCGAAGGGCGCTTCGGTGTGGACGCTGTTGTGGCAGTTGACGCTGAGCACGCCGGCCTCGATCTGCCGGGCGACGCGGAGGGCGCGTTGGCCGTCGCGCGTCCACACGCTGCCGCTGAGGCCGTAGGGCGTGTCGTTGGCTTCGCGAAGGGCGGTGGCTTCGTCGTCGAAGGCGCGCAGCGAGGCGACGGGGCCGAAGATTTCCTCGTTCCACCATGGGTCGGCGGGATCGCAATCGAGGATGAGCGCGGGGCGCAAAAAATAGCCGGGGCCGTCGGGCCGCTCACCGCCAAGGACCGTGCGTCCGGCGGCGCGGGCGCGGGCGAGGAAGTCTTCGGAAAGGGCGCGCTGCTTCGCGGTGACGAGCGGGCCGAGTTCGGTGGCGGGGTCCAGCGGATCGCCGACCTTCATCGCGGTCATGGCGGCGACGAAGCGTTCGATGAAGGCTTCGCGCGCGGGGCGCTCGACGAGGAGGCGGGAGCGGGCGCAGCAATCCTGCCCGGTATTGTCAAAAACGGACCACGGCGCGGAATCGGCGGCTGAGGCGAGATCGGCGTCGGCGAAGACGAGATTCGGTGACTTGCCGCCGAGTTCGAGAGAGACGCGGGTGAAATCCTGCGCGGCCAGCGTCATGACGCGGCGGCCGGTGGCGGTCGAGCCGGTGAAGCTGACCTTGCGCACGAGCGGATGGGTGATGAGGGCCTCGCCGAGCGTCGCGCCAGGGCCGGGCAGGACTTGCAGCACGCCCTCGGGCAGACCGGCTTCGCGGGCCAGGTGGCCGAGCACGAGCGCGCCCAGCGGCGAGACCTCGGCCGATTTGAGCAAGACGCAATTTCCCGCCGCCAGCGCGGGCGCGATTTTCCAGCACGCGATGGCAAAAGGGAAATTCCACGGCACGATGGAGGTGACGACGCCGAGCGGCTGGCGCAGCGTGAGATCCAGCCCGCCACGGCTCACGGGAATGGTTTCGCCGTGCAGATGCGCGATGGCGCCGGCGTAGTAGCGGAAACATGCCGCGCCGCCCTTCGCCTCGCCAAGGGAGGCCGAAATCGGCTTGCCCATGCTGCGGGTTTCCGCCTCGGCGATGAGCGCGGCATTGGCTTCAATGAGGGTGGCCAACTGATAAAGCAGCCCGGCGCGCTGCGACGGCGTGAGGTCGCGCCATCCGCCGACAAACGCGCGGTGAGCGGCCTGCGCGGCCGCGTCCACCGACGATGGCGCGACGGTGGCGACTTCATGAAAAACGGTCTCGCGGGCCGGATCGGTCAAGGGATGGCGCGGGCCGCCGGCGGGCACGCCGGGCGCGAGGACGGGCTGGTCGGGAAAGGACATATAGGAAGAATAGAGAATGAGAGATGAGGCTTTTGGATTTGGCCTGTGCGGGATACGCGGCAAATTTACGGATTCATCAAAGCGCGAATGTCCTTGAGTAGAAGATAAAGATGGAGGGGGGTGATGGGCGAAGGCGTGAAGCCGCACTTTTCGTAAAACGCTGTGGCCTCGACGTCTTTGGCATGAACGACCACGGCCCGGCAACCGAAATCCTCAGTGCCTCGGACGATGCGTTGGAGCGCGTCCTTGAGCAGCATTTTTCCGAGACCACGGCCTTTCTCCGTCTGATCGACCGCCAGCCTGGCAATCAATAGCAGCGGCACGAGATGGCGAGCCAATCCTTTGGTGACACGCTCCGGAGGCTCATCGCGCTCGGCCGAGGTCACGGTCAAGCTGTAGTAGCCGACAATTTTGCGTTCCCTAGGCGCAACGAAAGTCTTCGCCGACAAGTTGGCGTGATTTTGCAACGCAAATTTTCTGAGATAATCGTTCAGCGCCGGCACGCCGCAGTCAAAAGAGGTGGCATCGAACTCTTTGCTGATGGCAAACGTCCTGCCAAGAATTTCACTGCTCATCGAAGAGAGACGGCATGGACATCAGTTTTTTGAGATCTGCGTTGGGAGCTGGAGGCGCTTCCAGCGCCGCACAGAAGGCATCCCAATTTTCGGGATTTAATTTGAACGAGGACTGAGAAGAAAACAGCAGATCGTCCAGCCGTTCGGCTTGTCGATCGATCGTCGGAGCCTCGGCTTGCGAAGGTGGCCGTTCGGGCGAGGACAAGGCGCGGCTGATGAGAAAGTCCTTCATCGTCATGCCAAAATAGGCCGCAAGCGTCTTCAACTTGCGATGCGTGTCGTCCGGGATGTCGAGAGTCAATCTAGCCATATTCGTTCCTCCTGCATTACAGCATATCACACATTTGCGCAAAAAAGCAAATGCGGACCGCTTGGTTCGGAAGGGTTGCTCGAAGTTTCCCCGGCGGATTTCACCCACCAGCAATCCTCGCCCATCAATTGTTCTTTATGATGCGATATCTAGAACGTATTCCTGCCTGCCAACCGCGCGAAAAGCAAATATCTGGCGGCCAGTCAATAAGTAAGCGAACCGTCACCACGCCGCCTGATACAGCGCGAGCAAGTCGGCCTCGGTCACAGATACAGGATTGGTCTGGTGGCAGGAATCGGCGAAAGCATCGGTGGCGAGGCCGGCGAGGGCCTCTTCGGGCACTTGTTGGCCACGCAACCCACCGGTGAGGCCGATGGAATCCAGCCACGCCTGCACCGCGGCGATGACCGCAGCGTCGGACGCCGTGCCCAGTCCGAGCGCGCTGGCGGCGCGGTGATAGACGCCGGGTTTTTTCTCCGCGTTGAAGGTCATAACCGGCACGAGGCAGAGCGCGTTGGCGGTGCCGTGATGGACGCCGAAGCGCGCCGAGAGCGGATGTGAGAGCGAATGGACCGCGCCGAGGTCTTTCTGAAAGGCCACGCCGCCCAAGGCCGCCGCCATCAACATGAGACCGCGCGCTTCCACGTCGCCGCCGTCGGCCACGGCGCGCGGGAGGTTTTCGTAAGCGAGCCGCAGCCCTTCCCACGCGATGCCATCGCAGAAAGGATGAAACACGGACGAGGTGAGGCTTTCCAGGCAATGCGTGAAGGCGTCCGCGCCCGTGGCGGCGGTGAGGCGTGGTGGCAGGCCGAGGGTCAGTTCGGGATCGAGCAGCACCAGATCGGCGAGCAGCCGCGGGTGGAAAAAGACGCGCTTGTGGCCATCGAGCGTGACCACGCTGCTGCGGCCGACTTCGCTGCCGGTGCCGGCGGTGGTAGGAATGGCGA
>CAZQUC010000353.1:0-4838 GCA_964596095.1 uncultured Enterobacteriaceae bacterium | reverse complement strand
AACCCCGCGGAGGTGCCTCTGGCGAGCCGAAGCCGGAAGGGATACTGGCGCATGATCGTAAGCGTCCGACGGAAGACCGTCGGACAAGGGTGGCGAGGAGAAGAGCGGGAGTGAAGAATGAGGGATGAACCGACGACGATACACCGAGGAGGAGAAGGCACGGCTGGTGGCCGGATGGGTGGAAAGCGAAGAAAGTCGGGCGGCGTATGCGCGCCGGCATGGGGTGTCAGCTCCTGGCCCGCTTTCACGGCGCCTGCCAGCGCTTGGTCAACAAGGTCACTTGCGGGCAGTGCGCGAGGCGACGGCCCAGGCCTGGTCGCCTTTTGGCTGCGATCTCTTCAGGATCGAAGGCTGCCTCATCCTCATCCTCATCCGGGGGTGTCGCTGCGCTCAACCCCCGGCTGCCGCAGGGCTTTCGCACGAACAAAATATTAAAAACAGTTAAATAATGGGGTAAAGTGGCAGATGCCCCGGAAATCCGACCTGTCGTCACCCCAAGTCTCCCGCAAGCTTCGTGGTCTTGAAAAAGAAGAGTAGCTTTGTTATTGGAGGAACTCTCCACGCCGCCGGATCCTCCCAGAGAAGGCAGCGCCATCTACCCTATTAAAGATTTGGCTTTCATTGCTTTAGAGTGAGAACGGGATAAACGATGGTGGCGGAAGTCCTCCCGCGAAGCACATCAAGTGAGGGAAAAAACGAGCAAACGGGCTTTATGTCGGGCGAATGCCCCAACAGTGCCGACTGCAGGGGAGAGACGGGATTGCGGATAGTGTAGATAATAATAATAAAATTATGATATAGCGTTTTAACATTAAAACATATCCTTGAACGCGTCCTGAGGCCATATGGGATGATTTTATTTTTATTGATAATTAAATGAAGTGAAATATTTCTGAATCTATTCGACATTTTGCGCGTCTTTTTCGTAAAAATTCTAAAAAATATGAAAAACAGATTGCAAATGGCGATTTTTTATTATATTTGTGGCGTGAATACGGCATTTGTTGCAGGAAATAGAAAAAACATCAACCATCAAAAGATCCAGCTGATGCACGTCGTGGCTGGCCGCTGTGCGCGCCATCTGCTGAAACACCAGGTTCCCGGTCAGAGGTGCTTTGCGTGGCTGATGGCGTTGCGGAAACCGGCGTGAGCGACATGCCTTCCCGGCGAGGCAACCATTGACCTTGACTCTTCGATATGAATCACACTCAGCCAGAATCACCCCCGAGCCCCCGAACCAAGCCACTCTCTCTGTGGGAACGTCCCCCGGGCGATCCGGCGGTCGGGCTGGCTAACATCTATCGCTTCGAGGCGGAATGGCGCGCACGCGGCTGGGCCAGCCGCCGGGGCGGCGAGCACCGCACCAAAGCGGCGAGCGTGCTGGCGCGGCTGGGCATGGTGCGGCGGCTCGGCCCGGAACGGCAGCCGGCTTACTTCAGCCAGATCACGGGGTTGGAGTTGATGAAGTTGTGGCCCGCCTGCTACCGGCACGAGATCGTGCCGTGGTTGTGGGATACGTGGACGCCGAAATTCGACCGCTGGGAGCGTTTCCTCCGGGCCAACCGTATCCGCACCGCGTTCTTTCTGGCCCGCGAGGCGGCGGAGCACTTCGCGCGGCGCCTGCCGGGGGTGACCTGTGAGTGGATGCCGGAAGCCATCGAGCTTTCTGGGTTTGATCCCCGCCGGCCGTTGCGGGAGCGCGGGCTGCATGTGCTGGAACTGGGGCGCAAATTTCCCCGCGTGCATGAGCAAATCCGCGAGCCGCTGGCCGCTCGCGGCTTGCGGCATCTCTATGAGAAAACCGTCGGCCGGATCGTCTTCCCCACCGCGGAGGCCATGCGCGAGGGCTTGGCGGACAGCGCGGTGATGCTGTGTTTCCCCCGCAATCTGACCCACCCGGGTAACGCCGGGGACGTGGAAATGCTCACGCTGCGGTATTTCGAGGCGATGGCCAGCGGCGCGCTGCCCGTGGGACATTGCCCGCGCGAATTGCGCGACTGGTGCGGCTACGACCCCGTGGTCCCGTTGCCCTTGGAGGAGCCGGCCTCCGCCCTGCTGCACATTCTCGACCATCTGGACGACTATCAGGACCTCGTCGCCCGCAATCTCGCCTGGGTGAGCGCCCACGGACCGTGGGCCGCCCGCGTGGATCAATTGCGCGGTCGGCTCCAGACGCTGGGGTATGCGCCGCAACCCTCCGACGGCCCGAGGCCCTGAGCAAACAAGACGCGACCTTTCCCTTCATTCCAAACACAACCCAACCAACTCACAAATATGAATAGAACATCCGTCGTCGTGACCGGTGGAGGCGGCTTCATCGGCGGCCATCTGATCAGCCATCTGAAAGATCTGGGCTATACCAAAATCCGCTCGGTGGACATCAAGCCCCTGGACCAATGGTATCAGGCGCATGACTTCGCCGAAAACATCGTCGGCGATTGTTCACGAAAGGAAATCGCGGAGCAGGCGGTGGACGGCATCCAGCATGTCTATAATCTGGCCTGCGACATGGGCGGCATGGGCTTCATCGAAAACAACAAGGCCCTGTGTATGCTGAGCGTGCTCGTCAACACCCACGTGTTGCAGGCGGCCAAGGAAGCCGGAGCGGAGCGTTATTTCTTCTCCTCCTCAGCCTGCGTTTACAATGCGGACAAACAACGCGATCCGAACGTGACCGCCTTGAAAGAAGAGGACGCCTACCCCGCGATGCCCGAAGACGGCTATGGCTGGGAAAAGCTTTTCTCGGAGCGCATGTGCCGCCACTTCCGCGAGGATTTCGGGCTGAAGACGCGGGTGGCCCGTTATCACAACGTCTATGGTCCGCACGGGACCTGGGACGGCGGCCGGGAGAAAGCGCCGGCGGCGATCTGCCGCAAGGTCATCGAAGCCAAGCTTTCCGGCAAGCATGAGATCGAGATTTGGGGTGATGGCAACCAGACCCGCTCCTTCATGTATATCGACGACTGCCTGAAAGGGACGGTGATGTTTTTGGAAAGCGACGTCGTCGAGCCGTTGAATCTGGGCAGCAACGAGCTGGTTTCCATCAATCAACTGGTGGACATCGTCGAAGACATCGCGGGGATCAAACTGGAGCGCCGTTACAACCTGAGCGCACCCAAAGGCGTGAACGGCCGCAACAGTGACAACACGCTGATCCAGCAACATTTCGGCTGGCAGCCTTCCATCAGGCTGCGCGACGGGCTGGAAAAGACCTATCACTGGATTCACGGGCAAATCACCGCCGGCAAATCCGGTCTCTAGCAGCCTGTCGGACTTGTAACATTTGAGCGTGGATCCGTTTCCGCAACAGTGAGGCGCGGATTTGTCGGGACGCTCCCGCCACGACTTGCGCCTTGCCTGGCGCGAGTCCTGCGATACGGCTGGGCGCGATATGGGTTCCGATTTCATCTCCCGGCGTGCCGGCGTGCTGTGTCCTGTGTTCGCCTTGCGCCGCGAGCACGATCTCGGCATCGGCGACACGGCGGCGTTGCGGCAATTGGTGGACTGGGCCGCTGCGGTCGGGCTGCGGTTCGTGCAGGTGCTGCCTGTCAATGCCACCGGCAATGACAGCAGTCCCTACAATGCGATCAGCTCCGTGGCGTTGGACCCGCTCACGTTGGAGTTGAGTCCGGAAGCAGTGCCCGAGTTGACCGTGGAAGCGGTCGCGGCACTGTGCGACAGCCATCCGGCCGGCCATTGGCGGACGGAGCGGGTGCCTTATCCCGCGGTGCGCGCGCTCAAATATGACCTGCTGGCCGCGGCGTGGCGGCGGTTGCAGGACGGCCACCCGACCGACCCGGCGCTGGCCACGCGCTGGGAGGCGTTCGCCGCCTTTCGCCGGGAGGAAGCCGCCTGGCTCGAAGATTATTGCCTGTTCCGCGTGCTGATGGACCGCGCGGGGCATGAGGACTGGACGAACTGGCCGGAGGAATTCAACACGCCCGTCGCGGCGCGCGCGTGGCGGGACCGCGCGCGGGCGGACGATCCACTGGCCTTGGCGAGCGAACTCGGTTTTCACGCCTATGCGCAATGGCTGTGCGCCCTCCAATGGCGTGGCGTGCGCGATCATGCGCGGAGCCGGGGCGTGGCCTTGATGGGGGATGTGCCGTTCGGGATCAATTGGTGCAGCGCCGATGTGTTTTTCCACCCGGAGCAGTTCGACCTCACCTGGAGCGGGGGCGCGCCGCCGGAGACGTATTTCAAGGACGATCTCTTCGTGCAGAAATGGGGGCAGAACTGGGGCATCCCGCTCTATCATTGGGCCGACATGCGCGCGCAGGATTTCCCCTGGTGGCGGCAGCGGGTGCGCAAGCTGTGCGAAGTCTTCGACATTTTCCGCATCGACCACGTGTTGGGGTTTTACCGGCTGTATGGCTTTCCGTGGCGGCCGCAGCACAATGCGGACTTTCTGCCGCTGAGCCCGGAAGAGGCGTCGTATCTCACCGGTGGCCGGCTGCCGCGCTTCATCGAGCACGATGACGACACGCACGACCACCGCGAGGCCAATCTCGCCAATGGCGACACGTATTTGCGCATGATCCTGGATGCGGCGGGCGCGGCCGAAGTGGTGGCGGAGGATCTCGGCACCGTCCCGCCTTACGTGCGTCCGCATCTGCTCTCGCTGGGCATTCCCGGCTTCAAAATCCCGCATTGGGAGGAGGACGGCCACGGCCATGCGGTTCAGGGCACGGCCTATGACAATTGCTCGTTCGCCACCTACGCCACGCACGATCACGAGCCGATGAAGACCTTCTGGGAAACGCGCCGGCTGCGCGTGGAGGCGGGCGCGCCGGACGAGCGCGCCGCGGCCGAGCATGAATTGCGCAAACTCAGCCAAT
>CAZQUC010000352.1:0-4858 GCA_964596095.1 uncultured Enterobacteriaceae bacterium | reverse complement strand
CGGCGGATTTCGGCCACGATGAGGCTGCGCTTCACGAAAATCTCGCGGCTGCGCTCGTTGGCGATGAGGTCGAGGTAACGCTGGCGGTATTTGGTCTCCGCGTCGGTCACACCGTGCCATTTGTCCGGCAGCGGGCGCAGGCTCTTCGAAAGCAGCGTCAGCGAGGTGACCTTGATCGACGGCTCGCCGGTCTTGGTCACGAACGTTTCGCCGGCGACGCCCACCCAGTCGCCGATGTCCACGCCGTCCTTGAGCAGGAGCCAGTCGGCTTCGGCGACGTTCTTGGCGTTGAAGAAACATTGCAGCCGGCCGCCGAGGTCGGAGAGGTCGAAGAATTGCGTCTTGCCCATGTCGCGCCAGGCGGTGACGCGGCCCAGCACGCGCACGGCCAGTCCTTCCGCGAAGGCCTCGCGCAACGCCCCCGGACGATGCGTGGTGTCGAAGCGTCCGCCGAAGGGAGCCACGCCGCGTTCGCGCAGCAGGTCGAGCTTGCCACGGCGGATGGCGAGCAATTCGGAGTCGGAAGGCGGGGCGGTTTCTGGAGTGGGTGGCGATGCGTCCATTGCGGTGGAGAAAAACCGACAGGATGCGCGGCTTTTCCCGCTTGGCAAACGCCGGGCCGGGAGGCGGGGAGCTGCGGCGTGTCCGGGTGATCAGGAATCAGTTTTTTTGCCGTTCCGTCCTTTCCTTTCGACATTCTGTGGTTATACAGGCGCGCATGTCCGCGCCTTCTTCTCATCCCAGATGGTGGCTTGCCCTGCTGTGGCTCGCTCTGCCCATGACCCTTCACGCGCAGGAGGCGGAGCGTGCCTGGACCAGCGCCGATGGCAAGCCGCTGGTCGCGCAGTTGGTGGATTTCGACGGGGTGACGGTCCGGCTCAAACTCAAGAACGGCGCCTCCGCCAGCGTGCCGCTCGCCCGCCTCAGCGAAGCCGACCAAACTTACCTCGCGGAATGGCGGAAGAAGCAACCCATCAAAGTGGTGATGCCGGACAGCGTGAGCGTAGACCTTTCCCGGATCAAAATCGAGATCATCGGCGAGGATGATGAAAAAGAGGAATACGTCTATCGGACGAATCATTTCGAGCTGACTTCCCAGGGGAAATTCTCGCAATCGCTGGCGCGCGAGGTGGCCCGCTCGTTCGAGGCGACCTATGAATTGCTGAAAGCGCTGCCGTGGGACATCCGGCCCCGCCCGTCCAAGGGCGATTATTTCCTGGCCTCGTTGTTCAAGGACCGGCGGAGTTATTTCAACGCGGGCGCTCCGGCCAATAGCGGCGGGGTTTACATGTCCGGCCAGCACCGGTTCATGGTGCCATTCGAGAGCATCGGTCTTCGGACGTTCGGCAGCGCGTATCGCATGGCGGATGACTTCGACCGCAGCACGCTGGTGCATGAGTTGACGCACCAGATGATGCATTTCTGGCTTTCCTACCTGCCCCCTTGGGCCAAGGAAGGCATGGCGGAATATTGCTCCATCATCCCACTGAAGAACGGCACCTTCCGCATCTCGGCCGCCAAAAGCGGTCTGCGCGATTATCTGAACCATCTCAAAAACAACACGATGGGAGGCATTCCCGAGCCGTATCCGCTCGACAAATTGTTCAATGTCGGCAGCGGGGAGTGGAATGCCATTCTGGGGGAAACGCCCGGCATTTCCCGGCGGTTGTATTTCACTTCGTATCTGTTGGTGTATTTCTTCATGCACATGGATGGCAAAGGCGACGGCGAGAATTTCATCCGTTATCTGCGCGCCTCCTCGGAGCCGAAAACCCAGATGGAGACCTATGAAAAGGCGCTGGAGGAATTCAAAAAACTCCCGGAGGTCGAAGAGACCGCGGACGGCTCGCTGCGCTATCCCTCGACGCTCAAACCGCCCGCCCGTCCGGCCAAGCTTTCCTTCGCCGCCGGGCGTGAGGAGTTGTTGAAAAAGAACGTCCTCCTCCTGCTCAACGAGCGCACCGAAGCCCAGCTCATGAGCGAAGTGCGCACCGCCTATCGCAAGCTGGGCGTGCGGTTGGAATGACCGCGACGAGTTTCGCCGCCGTGCTCATTCGCCGACCACGCGATAATACGCGGCCGGGTGTTGCGTGGTGGGGGTGAGGGTGAGGGTCTGGCGGCTGCCGGTGCCGATGACGGGGTCGTAGCGCGCCCAGTGGTCGAGATCGGATGAGCCTTCCAGAAACACCCGCGTCCCGGCGGGCAGGCCGTCGAGGTGGAGCAACACATTCGAGCCGGAGCGGGCGACTTGCACGGTGGGTAGCACGGTGGGCGTCACAGGACCGGCTGCCGGCGCCCACGAGGGAAATGCCGCCGGCGCGGCGAGCAAGCGGTGCGGGTTCGAGCCGTCCACATTGACGGCGTGGATTTCCGACTGGGAGACATCGCCGAGCAGCGAGTTCCAGCCGTTGAGTGCCATCTGCGGCGCCAAGTCGAAGACCAGTTGCGTGCCGTCCGGCGACCAGGAGAGCTTGGTCACCCAGAGGCCGGCCGCGAGCTGCAGGATCTCGCTGTCGCCCGTGCCGTTGTAGTTGATGACCCGGATCGAGCAGATCGCGGGCAGTGGCGCGATGCCCGCGGTGTCGAAGGCTGTATCCTGCCGCAGGAAATGCCGCACGTAGGCGACGCGCGTGCCATCGGGGGAAATGGCGGGCGCGTAATCATGCGCGCCCACCGCGGTGTTGCGGAAGGGGTTGATGGAGGCATCGATCTGGCCGGAGGGCGCGGTGAGTTTGCGGATGAAGGGATCGCCGCCGAAGGCGAAGGAGCGGAACACCACGAGCACCGTGCCCTCCATGCTGGTGCGGCCTGCGGTGCCGGTGACGGGGATGTCGGCGGCAATGGTGGCCACCACTTCATTCAACGTCGGATGCCAGTCGAGGCCGTCGCCGCCTTGATTCAACCCCGTGCGGTCGACCCCGAGATAAATGTAAGCGCCGGTCGGCGCGCCGGTGGCCACCCCGTTGACATCCACCACCGGATACCGCCCGCTCCCGACCGTGAGGTCCGACGAACTGCCGGCGGGGATCGGCCGTGTCAACGAGACCTCGCCTTCCCGCCGCATGTTGATGTAAGCGACCTGCGAGCCGTCGGGCGAGAAGGCTTTGTGCCACGGATAATTGACCCGGTAAAAACGGAAATTCGTGCTCCCCACGAGTTCGCCGAGATCGTTGACCAGCTCCGTCCCGTTGGTCTGCACGACGATATCCTCGAATTGTGTGACCTTCGCCATCCCGCCCGTGGCGAGGTCGATGGCGAAGACATTGTTGCTCTGTTTGAAGGGGCGGCCCGGATCGGGCGAGGTCACCAGCAGCCGGCGGCCGTCCCGTGAGGCGGTGGGATACAGGGCGGAAGGCAGGGCGAGCGTCACCGTCTGGGCGTTGGCGCCGTCGGCATTGGCCCGCCGCAAGGTCGCCGGCGCGGTGAGCGAGGGCACGCTGTTGTAATAAATGACGCCTTGGGCCGGCGCTTCCGGCCCGCCAACCGCCCCCGCCAGCACGGCGCAGGCCATGGTGAGAATTCGTGAATGCATGAAGAGATCGCCCCCAAGCCGTGTGCCGGCGGGCGGATTCCTCATGGCGACTCGCCGGAGTCCGCCGCCGGACAGCGTCCAAGCAAGCCACGACCCGCCCGGCGAAAAGCGATTTTTTTCGCCAATCCGCCGGAGGAACAGACTGTTTGCGCCGGGGGGCCTCCGGGGTAGGGTGACGTTCTCGTGACTTCGATTCTGACCCCGATTTTACGCCTGTTGTCGGTGCTGTGCCTGCTGGGCGCGGCGGTGGGCGCGCGCGCCGAGCGCACCGTATCCGTGCCGCTGGCCGATGGTTTTGAGATCCCCGTCGGCAAACCGCCCGGCGAAGGGTATTACGTCTATCGCGGCTTCGCCCCCCACGGCCACCTCGGCGAGGACTGGAACGGCAACGGCAAGGGCAACAGCGACTTGGGAGATCCCGTCTATGCCACCGCCGACGGCATCGTGGTCTTTTCCGCCGATGTGCGGCTCGGCTGGGGCAATGTGGTGATCGTCCGCCACGTGTATCGCGCCCACGACGGCGGCGTCCGCCAGGTGGATTCGCTCTACGGCCATCTCGACCGCCGCGACGTGCGCAAGGACCAGATCGTGAAACGCGGCCAGCAGGTCGGCACCATCGGCACCGCCCACGGGAAATACGTCGCCCACCTTCACTTCGAGATGCGGAAAAACCTCCTGGTGGGCATGAACCGCTCGCAGTTTTCGCGTGACTTTTCCACCTACTACAGCCCGCGCCAGTTCATCGCCGAGCACCGGCAGCTCCAGGCCGGCCGCAATCATACCATCACGGTGGATACCTTCGGCGCCTATCCGCCGGGTGACCAAAAACAAAAGCGGGAAATTCCCACGCGCGAGACGATCGACCGCAAGAACGACAAAAACGACCTCGAGGGGAAGATCGACAAACTCATCAAGGACAACAAGAAGAAGCTCGAATCGCTTACCGACGAGGACGTGGATGGTTTCTGGAACCGTCTCAAGGGCCGCCTCAAGGATGCCAAGAGCGACTCCAGCGGCGCGGTGAAAAGCCGGCCGTGAGGCGCAGGATGAGGGAGGCGGAATCCTGCCGCCCCCGACCCGACTCGATCGACGGCAGCGCCGTCGGCCCGCCTTTGCGCCAGAAAAGAGCGGTCGAAGGGCGGCGATGAGGCATATTGACAACATGGAATTGACCTTGAAAATTCCCGAAGACGTGGCCCGCGCGCTCCGGCTGCCGGCGGAGGAGCAGGAGCGCCGCTTGCAGATCGAGAGATGGCCTGTCTGCTATATGCGAAAGGGTGACTGAGAACCTGTTGAGTTATTCTTCCCCGATCCTTGTATGTGTGT
>CAZQUC010000351.1:0-4864 GCA_964596095.1 uncultured Enterobacteriaceae bacterium | reverse complement strand
GGCGATCCAGGCGAGGGAAGCGCCGTTGAAAGACAGAATCTGCCCGGCCGCAGGCGCGGCGGCTTGGAAATGACTGCTGGTGAGCGCGCCGGCGGGAATCTGCGCGGCGCTGAGCTGGGCGTCGGGCCGCAATTGGGCCGCGTATTCCGCCACCATGGCATAGCCGACGGAAGTGACGGGCTGGTCCGGGGTCAGGAGTTGGAAGCCGTTCACGCCGTCATTGAACCACACGCGCAGATGCAGGTCCGGGGTCTGGAAGGCGGAGGCGGGAACGGCCTGCATGTTGGGCAGTGAGGTGTCGCCCAGCCGCACGCTGTAGTGCCCCTGGGTGACGGTCGCGGTCACCGCCGACGCCGGTTCGCCGCCGAGCAAGCTCGTGCCGTCGTGGCTCCACACGGAGGCGTTCGCCGCGGGCGCATAGAGCGCGAATTTGAAGTGACCGGCGCCATCGAAGGCGCCTCCTGTTTTCAGCGCCACCCGGCCCTGATAGTTGAGCAGGGTGGGGACATCGGCGCGCGCGGTGGGGAAAACGAAAGCCGTGGGAATGGCGACGGCCCCCCAACAGACGGCATGACGGAAACGGGTAAGACTTTTCATAGGTGGCAAGGCGTGGAGATGGAGAACGACCGGAGGGACGAAGGGAAGGTCACGGGCGTGAAAACCCCGGCCCTCTCTCTGTTCCTCAGATCCGCCCCGCCCCCGTCACCACCTCGTCGCGCTTTTTTGTGATTTTTTTTGCGCCGGCCGTCCTCCTTCCCGCGCTCATCCTTCATCGAGCAGCGCCGCCAGACACTCGCGCAGTTCGGTTTCCGGATCGGCTTCCGGGAGGGCTTGTTGCACGAGGATTTCCTGGAGGCAGGCGCGGTAACGCCGGCGGAGGCGCAGGACCGTCATGCGCAGGGAGCCGGGCTGGCGGTGCAGGGAGGCGGCGAGGGCGTCGTATTCGCCGGACGAGGGATCGCGGGAAAGAAACGGACACAGCGCCGTAAAGAGGGCCGCGCGTTCGCCGTCGCCGCATTCTTCCCGCAACCGCTCCAGGCCCTGCCGCAGCACGCTCAAGGCCCATTGCCGCGCGAAGGCCCGCTCCGGGGGCGCGGTGATCCGTTCGTCGTCGCGCGCCAAGCGGTGCTCCAGTTCCGCCAGATCCAGCGGCACCCACTTGGCGCCGCCACCGCGTTTGAGGGCGCGGTCGTGCTCGTGCTGGTTGACCAGGAAACGGGTCAGGAGCGTGAGCAGCCAGGTGCGGAACCGGGCCGGGCCGGGTTCGACGCGTTCCAGCCATTGGCGTTCGAGCAGGCGGGCGAAAAATTCCTGCGTCAGATCCCGCGCGTCTTCCGCGGGATGCCCGCGGCGGCGCACAAAGGCATAAACGGGATGCCAATACAGCCGGCACCAGCGCTCCAGCACTGCGGGATCGTTGCCGTCGCGGCGTCCCGCCTCCAACACCAGGCTCCATTGGGTGGTGGCAAATTTTTCCGGCCCGACGGTCCAGTGGCCGGATCTCTGCGAAGCGTTGGGAGCGGCGGATGGCATGGGGAAGTCGGGTAACATGTCATGAAGGCGGACGGCTGTCAGCTACATTCCACCGCCGCGGGTGGGATCCCAGATAAAAATGCGTCCGTCAGCCGCGCCGGTGGCGAGTTTCCGGCCGTCCACACTCCAGGCGAGGGCGCGGACTTCGACGCCGTGCTCGGGCAGGATGAGCAATTCTTCGAGCGTGTCGGCATCGAGAATCCGCACCGCGCCGTCGCGGCAGGCGGTGACGAGGCGGGGTTCGGTAGGATGCCAGCGCACGGCCTGCACCAGGCTGCCATGCACCTGTCGCGAGCGCCGGATGGCCCCGGTCGCGGCGTCCGCCACGGCGATGAGGCCGGTCACCGTGCCCAGGGCCACTTCGTCACCGCGTGGATGCCAATGCCAGGCTACGGTCTGGGCGGGGTTTGTTTGCCAGGCCCCGTAATCAGGCCAGCTCGCGGGTTCGCCGGTGCGGGTGTCGTAACACATATGGCCCGCGCTCATGAGAAAGCGCCGGCCGTCCGGACTCCATTCGCAGGGCAAAGTGGTGCCATGGCGGTCGGCGAGCCATGGAGCGGCGGGCAGCGTGAGTTCCGGTCGGCCCGTGACGAAATCGAAGAACGAAACCGCGTGCCCCAACTCCACCACCGCGCCCCGTCCGCCATCCGGGCTCCACAGAATATCGAAACCCTTGAGGCCGGCGGGAAAACGGAGGACGACTTTTCCGGTCGCCGCTTCGCGGATTTCGAGAACGCCGTCGTCACCGACGGTGGCGAGCCGGGCGCCATCCGGACTCCATGTCCCGCGCCGCTCGTCGTCCGGCGGCACGAGGTCCGGCAAGGGAACCACCGCGGGCGTCGTGCGCCATCGGGGAAAGGACCGGCGCGCGCCGCCGGGGCCGGCCAACACCACCGCGCGGAGAGTGCCGTCCGCGTCCCAGGCCAGCGAACGGACCGGGCCGCCGGCGTCGAGGAGCGTGCGCACCGGCGGCGGCGGCGCCAGTTGATGCAGCCGCAAGGCGCCGTCCCAACCGCAGGAAAGAAAGATCGTCTCCCCGGCGTCGAGCTGCTCCACCTGCTGACGGTGGGGCGCCAGCCAGCGCCGTTCCGCCGGTCGCCCCCATTCCCGGACCTGGAGCGCGCCATCGGCATGACCGGTCAACAGCCGGGCGCCGTCACGGCTGAATCCGAGCCTGCGGATCGTGGCCGCTCCGACTGGTCCGTCCGCTTCGTCATGCTCGTCGAGGGTCGTGACCGTGCCATCGCGCGTGTCGAAGAGATGCACCCGTCTGCCGGCGATGGCGACGGCGAGCCGGCGTCCGTCCGGATGCCAGGCCACGGCGGACACCGTCTCTTGCAGGGGCACTTCGCGTTCGGGTGCGGCGGGGTTCTCCGCATCGAGCAGGTAAACCTTGCCGCTGTCCATCCTCGCGATGGTGGCGCCATCCGGACTCCAGGCGGCATCGGAAATGGGGTTCCTGGCCGGCCAGGCCGCCAGTCTGGCGCCGCTTTCTCCGTCCCACACCGTCAAGGCCGAGGGATTGCCGCCGACGGCCAGCCGGTCGCCCGCCGGATGCCAGCTCACCACCCAGACCGCGGCGTCGAACCGGGGCAGCCGCCGTTGTTCGATGCCGGCCAGGGCGTCCCAAATCTTCACCGTGCGATCCACCGACGCGGACGCCAGCCGCCGGCTGTCCGGATGCCAGGCCAGCCCGCCGATGGTGTCATCGTGCGCGGCCAGCGTGTGCAAGCGCCGTCGGGTCGCGGTGTCCCACACATGGATTTCCCCGTGGCTGGAGGCGACGGCGAAGTGCCGGCCGTCGGGAGCCAGTTGCGCTGCATAGAGCGGCTTCGCGGCCGGGTCGGCAAAAATCAACTCGCCGGGGTCCGCCATCGCACGCAGCAAGTCCCACTCCCAACCGCGGAACAGCCCGTCGTCGGACGGCGTTTCCTTGCGGGAAAGAAACGCCGGCGAACGTCCGCGCGCCAATTCCTGCCAGGCCAGCCGCGTATTGGAGCCATAGGCCGTCATCCGGTTGCGCCGCGCTTCCGCCCGGGCCTCCGCCGCGGCGGCCAGCGCCTTGTCCTCGGCCTGCCTCGCCACCGCCGCCTGCCACAAACTGATCCCCGTCCCGCCGGTCAACGCCAGCGTGCAGGCCAACGCCAACGCCGCCGCCAACGGATTGCGCCGGCACCAGCGCCAAGCCGTTTCCCGCCGCGACGCCCGCCGCGCGGTGATGGGGCGGCCTTCGAGAAACCGCGTCATCTCTTCGGCCAACGCCTGCGCCGTGGGGTAGCGGCCCGCGGGAGACTTCGCGAGGCATTTCAGGCAAATCGTTTCCAGATCGCGCGGCACCGCGGGGTTCACCTGCGAGGGCGGCAGCGGATCGCGCTGCGCCACCTGCAACAACACCGCATGGGCCGAATCACCGACGTGCGGCGGCCGCCCGGTCAGCAAATGATACAACGTCGCGCCCAGCGAATACACATCCCCGGCCACCCCGTAGGCCGCCTCCGCGTCGTCCGCCCCGCCCGCGTCGCGCGATCCGGCGCGCACGGCCTCCGGCGGCAGATACCCCGGCGTGCCCAGGACTTCGCCGCTGAGGGTGAGCCCGCTCGCCTCGCCGGCCAGCCGCGCCAGACCGAAATCCGTCACCCGCACCGCGCCGCGCTCGTCGAGCAGAATGTTCGAGGGCTTCAGATCGCGATGCCGGATGCCGTGCTCGTGGGCGTGATGCACCGCCTCCGCCGTCGCGCGCACGCACCGCGCCGCCTGCTCCGGCGCCAGCGGCCGGTCCCGCGTCAACTCCGCGAGATTCCGCCCGTTGATGAATTCCATCGTGAAAAACGGCGCTCCTTCCTCCTCGCCGATCTCATAGACCGGCACGATGCCCGGATGGCGCAACCGCGCGGCGGCCATCGCCTCCTGCCGCAGCCGCGCCCGCGCTTTCCCTCCGGCAAATTCCCCGCCCGGCAACGTCTTGAGCGCCACCTCCCGCCCGAGCACCGGATCGCGCGCCCGGAACACCACCCCGCAACCACCTCGTCCGAGACGCTCCAGGATTTCATAGTCCGCCATCCGGGGCCTCTCCTCTTCCTCCGCCGGCGGCGCCAGCACCGTGGCGGCCAGGCACTGCGGACACAGCCCGGACACGTCCCCGTCCTCAGCCCGGTGCGTGCAGGGCGGAGCGGGCCGCGCGTCGCGCGCGCCGGATCTTCTCTCATCGTTGCGTGCAATGGACGACGACGACTCCATGAAGCATGATGATATATCAATCGGCGCGCGGCACAAGCGGCAGGTGCCCACGGCGTGGAGCGACATCGCCGTGGGTCTGAGCATCCGCGCCGAC
>CAZQUC010000350.1:2855-4934 GCA_964596095.1 uncultured Enterobacteriaceae bacterium | reverse complement strand
TCCGTCGTGTCGAGCAGCCGCCGTTTGACGGTGTTATCGGAGAAGAAAAACACCCCCATCGCCAGTCCGCCGAAGGCCAGCAGAGCGATCACCGAGCTGCGGGAAAGGTATTTGCCGCCGAGCCCGACGAGCCAGGCCAGCCCGCCCACTCCCAGCAGTAGAATGCCCGCCCGGCTGGCCGAATACCCCATCAGCGCCGCCAGGCACACTGTGATCGCCAGCGCGGCCGCGCCGGCGATGGCGCCCCGTTTCTCGCGGATGGATTGCCGCAGCACGCCCACCCCGCAGAGGGTGCCCATCACCAGGAAGGTGGCGGTGTGATTGCGGTTCAAGAAGAACCCGAACGTCGGGACCGGATCCCACGCCAGTTTCCATTTGAAGGACTCCACCAGCATGGAGACCACGGCATAGGCCGCCGCGCCGACACTGAACAGCAAGGCCAGTTGCATCC
This sequence comes from uncultured Enterobacteriaceae bacterium, assembly GCA_964596095.1. Taxonomy (GTDB): domain Bacteria; phylum Verrucomicrobiota; class Verrucomicrobiia; order Verrucomicrobiales; family V1-33; genus CAJBME01. Next base: position 4,483 of record CAZQUC010000350.1, on the reverse strand, counting down.
GGGACCGCCCGCCGACGCGGTGTCCGAGCGCATAGAGAGCCACCGCCAGCCACACGGCCAGGCGGATGAGAAATTCGAAACTCTGCTCTGGATGCGGGGTCACCCGCCCGCCGGTCGCGACGCCCAGCGCTTCCACCTCCTGGCGCCATATCTGGGCCGGAAACCACTCCCGGGGCAGGAAGCTCAGCGACGCCAGCGCGACGATGAGGCCGGCCAGCCCATAAAACAGCCACGGCACCCGAACCCGCGGCGGAAAGAGAAACATCAGCGCCCCCAGGCCGGCAAAACCGATCCCATACAATACCTGCACCGGTGCCGCCGCCGCGAACGCGCCGAACACGCCGAGCGCCCACAATCCGCCCAACGCCCACAGCGAAGAGCGTTCGCCGGCGGACTCGGGGATGGATTCCTCCGGCCACGTCGTGGACCGGGACTTGGAACGCTGCTTCGAGGATGAACCTGACGCCATGAGAGGTGTCACTGTCCTTGGGGCATCGGAAAAGGAAACAAGAAAACCCGGCGTTTTTGGGCTTGAGGGCGTGGAGGTGTTCCCAACCATGGTCGTGAAGCATGACCAGAGAACCCAACGGCTATTCCTCCTCTTGGTTCGAATTCTTCCACGCCGGCATTCCGGACGCGCGGACGGAGCGGGAGGTGGCGTTCCTCCGGCGTGTGTGTCCGTTGCCGGACTATCGCCGGGTGCTGGATGTATGCTGCGGGATGGGGCGTCATGCGCGGAAGCTGGCGGCCGCGGGGTATGAGGTGACAGGTGTGGAACGCGACGCGGCGGCAGTGACGGGAGCCCGGCGACAGGGGGGCGGGCCGGTTTACGTGCAAGCGGATATCCGCGCATTTGTTCCGGAGCCGGGGGCGTTCGACGCGGTGATTCTCATGGCGCAAAGTTTCGGGTATTTTGACGAGCCGACCAATGTGGGTCTGCTGCGGCGGCTCGCGACGGCGTTGCGGCCGGGCGGACGATTGGTGCTGGATGGCTGGAATCCCGCGTTTTTCGCGAACCGTCAAGGTGAGCACACGATCACATTGTCGGGCGGCAGCGTCCGCGAGCGCAAGCGTGTGGTCGAGGGGCGGCTTCTTGTGGAATTGACGTATCCCGATGGCACGCAGGAGGTCTTTGACTGGCAACTGCCCGCTCCGGCGGACGTGGCCCGTTGGGCCGGAGAGGCGGGGATGCGCCTGCTCACGAGCTTCGCGGATTACGAAAGGGAAGGGGAGGAGGGAGAGGCCCATGCCAAGCGGCAATTCGTGCTGGGAAAACCTAGAGCTTCCCAGCCCCGGTCTGCCGGCGAGGGTCAGAGCGCCGGCACGAGGCTGCCGTAGAGCTTGCCGGTGGCGCTTTTGCCTTCATGGACGTGGAAGGTGTCGATGGTGGTGAAGCTGCGGCTGCGCTCGGAGGGGCCGAAACGCAGTTGCAACTTGAAGATCTTGCCCTGCACCGTGCTGCTGAACGAGGTGTTGATGGGGCGGATCCACACGTAGTCCGCGGCTTCGTCGGCGGAGAATGGTTTGCCTTTATCATCATTGTTGGGCGTGGAGAGCAGGTCGAGGTCGAAATAGAGTTTCTCCTGGGCCACCGGCACGGTCAGATGCAGGCCGACGCGCACTTTCAC
>CAZQUC010000350.1:1593-2755 GCA_964596095.1 uncultured Enterobacteriaceae bacterium | reverse complement strand
CCCGTCGGCCCGAAGAAATACCCGTCCGTGGTGCCTTTGAAATAAATGGTGCGCAGTTCACGATCGGCGTTGTCGCTGTCCTGCCAGCGTTCGGTGTTGAGGGACGCGGCGTAGGCTTCGACGGTGCAGTTCAGCGCGACGGGGAGCTGGAAGGGTTCCTCGTAGGACTGCCATTCCCCGCCATTGAGCCGGTAAAACAGCTTGGAAGCGCCATCCTCATTGGGATTGTCCAACTGGATCCTGCGCTCTTGCAGGGTGGCGTTGTTGTCGCGCACCGCGAAATCATACAGACCGTCGGGGCCGATGGTGAAGGCTTCGTCCCTTGATGGGCTGAAAGGTTCGATCCTGGGAGCCGCCAGGCGGTTGATCCGTCCCGCGCCAGGCGGGGTGTAAACCACCGGGGTGTCGCCATTGACCAGGGTGTCGGTCGGCGGTTCCGCCGCACCGGCGTCCGCCACCGTGGTATTGTCCCACACCCAGCCGGAGGTTTTTGAGAATTTTTGCGCGGTTTCGCGCGGGGCTTCCTTCGGGGCGCTGACTTCTTCGTCGAGCGCGAACGAGGAATAGCCTTCCCCCGTAGTGGCGATGATGAAGCGGCGGGTGGGCGCATGCCACACTGCCCGCGCATGACCTTCGAGGGCAGCGGAAATTCCCCGCAGGCGTGGGTCGATGAGCGTGCCGCGCACGCCCACCAGCGTGGAGGCTTCCTCTTCCGTGGTGCGGGTTTTGAGCGCGGCCACCACATCGGCGGCCTGGGCGGAGGCGGACAGCGAGCCGCCATTGCCCAGATACGTCCGCACCGCGGCATTCAAGGTGCGCACGTCTTGGGTGAGCTTGGCGGATTCGCCGGCTTCTTTCGTGCGGGTGACGGTCACCACGCCCACGCTGCAGATGGTGCCCAGCACGGCCACCGTGCCGAGGATCTCCACCATGGAGAACGCCGCGATCAAACGCAACGCGTGCCGGACTGATTTGCGGGTAATGTCTGTTTTCATAAATGAGATTGAGATTATGATAAATATATCAATCTCGCGACGATTGCAACACAAAAATTATAATTTTGCGATTCAAATATGATTATTATTCTAAATTGGATAAATTTAAGATAAATTTTCTATAAACCTCCATGCAAATTTCATAAAAATAGCACTACTGAGAAAAT
>CAZQUC010000350.1:0-1493 GCA_964596095.1 uncultured Enterobacteriaceae bacterium | reverse complement strand
CCGGTGCCGGACGTGCCATCGCCTGCCGGGACGGAGCCGACGGAACCAGCTGCGCCCGCGTCGCCCGTCCGCACGCCCATCGACTCTTTTATCTTCGCGAAGCTGGCGGAAAAGGGCCTCGCGCCCGAGCCGGAGGCCGATCGCCGCACGCTCGCCCGTCGCGTCTCGCTTGATCTCACCGGCCTGCCGCCCGCGCCGGAGGAAGTCGCGGCCTTCGTCGCCGATCCCGCGACGGATGCTTACGAAAAATTCGTCGATCGCCTGCTGGCCTCGCCGCGCTACGGCGAGCACCGCGGCCGCTACTGGCTGGATGCCGCGCGCTACGGCGACACCCACGGCCTGCACTTCGACAACTACCGCGAAATGTGGCCCTACCGCGACTGGGTCATCAGCGCCTTCAACAAGAACCAACCGTTCGACCAGTTCACCATCGAGCAATTGGCGGGCGACCTGCTGCCCGAGCCGACGCTCGACCAACTCGTGGCCACCGGCTTCCAGCGGTGCAACATCACCACCAACGAAGGTGGCACCATCGTCGAGGAAAACCTCGCCAATTACGCCCGCGACCGCGTCGAGACCACCTCGTGGGTCTTTCTCGGCCTCACCGCCAATTGCGCGGCCTGCCACGACCACAAGTTCGATCCCATCACGGCGAAGGACTTCTACCAAATGGAGGCTTTTTTCCGCAACACCAAGCAGGGCGGCCTCGACGGCAACGTGAAAGACGGCGCGTCGCCCAACATCGTGGTGCCGCAGACCGAGGAGGATCGCGTCCGCTGGGCCGTCGTGCCGGGAGAGATCGCGCGGGGCGAGGCACAGCTCGCCGAGCGGAAAAAAGCCGCCGCGCCGGAATTCGAGTCCTGGGTCGCCGCGGCCAAGATCGAAGATTTGGGGCCGGCGGTGGATCAGCAAGCCCTCGTGGCTCACGCGCCGCTCACCGAAGGCGTCGGCGATGAAATCGACGCGGTGTGCGGCCAGCCGAAGCGTTTCAAAGCCACCGGCGCGCTCACGTGGCGCGCGGATGGCAAGATCGGCCCCGCGCCCGTGCTTAAAGCCGGCGCGAATTTCGACCTCGGCAACGAAGGCGATTTCGAGCGCGACCAGCCCTTTAGTTACGGCGCGTGGGTCCGCACCGCCGGTAACAACGCCTTCGCCGGCATCATCGCGAAGATGAACGAAGGCGATAATTACCGCGGCTGGGACTTGTGGCAAAACGGTGGCGCGCTCGCCGTCCACATCATCAACAAATGGCCGGAAAACGCCATCAAGGTCCAGACCCAGGCCAACGTTGTGAAGCCAGGCGAGTGGCAGCACGTCTTCGTGACTTACGACGGCTCCAGCAAGGCCGGCGGGGTGCGTATCTTCGTCGATGGGAAGAACATCCCGCTCCGCGTCGAGGTGGATAACCTGCAATCGACCATCCTTACGCCGGTCTCGCTCCGTCTCGGCCAGCGCAGCAATGGCCAGACCTTCGAGGGCGGCAGCGTGCAGGA
>CAZQUC010000349.1:0-4937 GCA_964596095.1 uncultured Enterobacteriaceae bacterium | reverse complement strand
ACGGGTTGCACAGAGTTTCTTCGACTTGTAAATGGAGCCAATGCCTCCTGCGGGTGAATGCCTCAACTGGCACAAGTTTCTGCTTATCTGGGCATTTTGACCTTCGGTCCGTCTCCGCGGTCGCTCCGGCTGTGCCTTCTCTGGTTCTCGATCCTTTCCCGGATCAATCACCGCTTGCGGGCGGGCGGAGACGCGGGAAAAGTGGATCGCGTTTCCCTTCCTGACGCTTTCCGCTCCGTTTGCTCCATGACGACGACCGTGCCACCCGAACTCGAAGCCAAGGCCGAGGAATACCTCACGCACTACCCGCCGGACCGGCGGCGTAGCGCGACGCTCCCGCTGCTCCATCTCTGGCAGCATCATTTCCGTTTCATCTCCGACGAGGGGATCGAGTGGGTGGCGGACAAGCTCGGCGTGGCCAAGATCGACGTGCTAGGGGTGGTGACGTTTTATCCCGGTTTCCGCCAAACCGCGCCGGGCCGCTACCACATCCGCGTCTGCCGCACGCTCTCCTGCGCCATGGCCGGCAGCCATGAGTTGATGGAGCACCTCTGCGTGGAGGGCCGCATCGACCGCTCGCATATCGATCATCATCATCCTGTCGCGGTGAGTCCGGACGGGACGTTCAGTATTGAATTCGCCGAATGCCTGGCCTCGTGCGGCTCCGGCCCCGCCTGCATGGTGGAGGATGATTTTTACGAAAAAGTCGAGCCGACGGCCGCGGGAGCGCGCACCTTGCTCGACCGCTACCGTTCGCGCTCCATGGCCTGACCGGCGCCCGGCCCGCTGCCGGACCTCCTCCCGCCCAATACTGTGAACCCAAGATTTTTTCACAGAAGGAAAGGAAGGAAGGGAAGATTCTTCGGCACGATTTCTTTGCTTCCTTCCCTTCCTTCTGTTCGAGTCCGGCTTCTGTAAACAGTATTGGGCGTCCCCGGCCGCCCGTCAGCCATCCGGCCCCGACTTTCTTATGCTGACCATCCATCCGCAAGGCCCCGCCACGACCGACCGCCAGACCTTGAGCGAGGCGTTGTGGATCGACTTGCTCGATCCCTCGGCCAGTGAGATCGCGGCGGTGCAGCAGGCCGTCGGTGTGGAATTGCCGACGCGCAGCGAGATGCAGGAGATCGAGGTCTCCTCCCGATTGTATCAGGAAGACAACGCCCTCTTCATGACGACGACGGTCATCCATCGCGCGCATGAGTCCTCGCCCGAACTCAGCCCGGTGACGTTCGTCCTCACCGACAAAACCCTCGTCACCATCCGCTACGGCGACCCGATGCCGTTCCGGAATTTCGTGACCAAGATGGAGCGCTCCCCGCATTTCTACAACACGCGGGGCAAGATCTTCAGCGCGCTGGTGGACTCCATCATCGACCGGTTGGCCGACATCCTCGAACTGGTCGGCGCGGAGCTGGAGGCGGTGTCGCGCATCATTTTCAATGCGTCGTCTCCCGCCCCGGGCCTCGCGTCCGGCGCCAACGGCCATGCCAAGCGCGGCCGCGACGTGATCGCCACCGCGCCGGATTACACCGCGCTGCTGGAGCGCATCGGCCGCAACGGGGAACTCGCCTCGAAGGCGCGCGAAAGCTTGGTCAGCCTCGCGCGCATGGTCGCCTTTTACATCGAAATCATCCGCGCCGTTTCGCCGGCGGAGCTGGACGAGCACTGGCGCACGGTGCGCGGCGATGTGGCCTCGCTCAGCGAGCATGCGACGTTCCTTTCCTCCAAGGTCAGCTTCTTCCTCGATGCCATCCTCGGCATGATCAACATCGAGCAGAGCGCCATCATCAAGATCTTCTCCATCGCCGCCGTCGTCTTCCTGCCGCCCACGCTGGTGGCCAGCATTTACGGGATGAATTTCAAATACCTGCCCGAACTGGACTGGCCCTTCGGCTACCCGTTGGCGCTCGTGGTGATGATCATCTCCGCCATCCTCCCGCTGTGGTATTTCAAGCGCAAAAAATGGCTGTGATGCCGCCGTGTCTGTGTATAGCCCCAAGGGGGCGAGATATTTCAGCCCAGGGCAAGCGAGGCCTGGCCGAGCGCCGCCCTGGGTTCCGACCACCAGTATCCTTCAGCCCTGAAGGGGCGAGACCGTGGAGCCTGCCTTCCGTGGCGTCGGTGACGCGAGGTTGTTTCGCCCCTTCAGGGCTACTCATTGAGATGACCTTGACCCAGAGCGGCGCTCGGCGGGCCTCGCTTGCTCTGGGCTATGATATCCCGCCCCTTTGGGGCTCAACACATACCCAGCCGGCCGCCGCGGGTTTCGAGTTTCATCCATGACCACATCCTTTCACGACCAGATCGCCAAAGCCGACGTGTTGATCGAAGCGCTGCCTTACATGCAGCAATTCCGTGGGCAGACCTTCGTCATCAAGATCGGCGGCAGCGCCATGGATGACTGGACGCTCATCGAGGGGTTGTTGCGCGACGTGGTTTTCCTGGAAGTGATGGGCATCAATCCCGTGCTCGTGCATGGCGGCGGCAAGGCGATCTCCAAGGCGATGGCCGAGGCGGGGCTGGCCGCGCGCTTCGTCAACGGCCTGCGTGTCACCGACGACGCGGCAATCGACATCGTGGAAAAAACCCTCACGCAGGAGATCAATCCACGCCTCGTCATGGCGGTGAACGGCTTCGGCGGCACCGCCATCGGCCTCAACGGCAAGCGCGTTTTCCTCGGGCGGAAGCACGCGCCCATCCTCGATCACGAGACCGGCGAGGCCGCCGACCTCGGCTGGGTGGGGGAGGTGGTGGATTTCCGGCTCGATGAAATCCACGCCGCGCTCAAAGGTGAAATCGTCCCGGTCATCTCGCCTATCGCCGCCGAGGCCGAGAGCGGCCACGCGCTCAATTGCAACGCTGACGTGGCCGCCGCCGCGCTCGCCGGTCAATTGCAGGCCGCCAAATTCATTTATCTCAGCGACGTGCTCGGCGTCATGCGCGACCCGAAGGACGCGAAAACCCTGCTGCCGCACCTCAACCGCCACCAGGTGCGCGAACTCATCGGCGAAGGCGTCATCTCCGGCGGCATGATCCCCAAAGTCGAATCCGCCCTCGCCGCCCTCGCCGCCGGCGCGGCCAAAGTCCACCTCATCGACGGCCGGCTGCCGCACTCCCTGTTGCTGGAAATTTTCACCAAGGAAGGCATCGGCACCGAGATCGTGGCATGATCCGGGGCCGGGGAGAAAACATCGATTCTTTCCACTACCACCACGAAGAATATGAACCTCGTCATTTCTGCGCTCTGGCTCGCGCTCGCTGTGGGCCTCACCGCTTGCTCGACGTCCTCTCCGCGCGTCATCACCACCCCGATCCGCCAAGGCATGACCGGCGCGGAGTTGGTGTCGGCATTCGGACAGCCGCTGCGCATCGAGCGCCAACCGGATGGCAGTGAGGATTGGTTCTACAACTTCGGGAGCCAACGCCGGGAATCCGGGCCATTTTCCGAATCCACCGCCAGCGAAACCGAGCGCCGTTATTCGTATGGACATACCACCACCACGACCACAACGATGACCCCGCGCCCCGTGCATCTGTCACCGGCAGGCCGCGTGGTGGGCGCGATTCCCGCCGGCCACGTCATTTCGGAGTGATTTTTCTTTGCGCAGGACTAACGCAATACCTCCGCCTCGTTCCTGTTCCGGGGAAAGCGATCTGCCCGTTGCGTTTCCCGTCCGCCTGCCCATTTTAATTCCCCTCTCGCCCCCGCTGGCTGGACGCGTCTCTGTCCGCACTGCCAGCGGTGCTCCCCGACCCGACTCCTTTTTTCACCAGCCATGAGCACAGCCATCGCACCCGCACCCGCCGCCACCGGCCTCAGCCAACTCGACCAACTCAAGAAATTCACCACCGTCGTTGCCGACACTGGGGATTTCGAGGCGATGAAGCAATTCAAGCCGCAGGACGCCACCACCAATCCGTCCCTCATTCTCCAGGCCTCGCAAAAAGCCGAATACCGCCCGCTAGTGGATCAGGCCCTCGCCGAGCACAAAAACAGCCCGCTTGCTGGCGAGGCGCGCACCGAAAGCGTCATCGACCGCATTCTCATTCTTTTCGGCAGCGAAATCCTCAACATCGTGCCCGGCCGCGTCTCCACCGAAGTCGATGCCCGGCTCTCCTTCGATACCGAGGCCACCGTGGCCAAGGCGCGCAAGCTGATCGCCGATTACGAAAAGGAAGGCACGCCGCGCGAGCGCGTGCTCATCAAAATCGCCTCGACCTGGGAGGGCATCAAGGCGGCGGAAGTCCTGCAAAAGGAAGGCATCAATTGCAATCTCACGCTGCTCTTCTCCCTCGTGCAGGCCGTGGCCTGCGCCGAAGCGGGCGTCAGGCTCATCTCGCCTTTCGTCGGGCGCATTTACGATTGGTATAAGAAGAGCACCGGCCAGGAATACACCGGCGCCGAGGATCCCGGCGTGCAGTCGGTGGTCAGCGTTTTCAATTACTACAAGAAATTCGGTCACGCGACCGAGGTCATGGGCGCGAGCTTCCGCAATGTCAGCCAGATCGTCGAACTGGCCGGCTGCGACCTGCTCACCATCTCGCCCGCATTGCTGGAAAAGCTCAGCGCCAGCACCGAGCCGCTGACGAAAAAACTCGACGCCGCCACCGCCCGCGGGCTCGACATCGCCAAGGTCGATGCCAGCGAAAAGAGCTTCCGCTATCTCCTCAACGACGACGCCATGGCCACGGAAAAAACCGCCGAGGGCATCCGCGCGTTCGCCAAGGATATCATCAAGCTCGAAGGGTTGGTGGCCGCGGCGCTCTGAGCGCAGGGCCTCATGATCGGCGGCGGACTTCCATTGTCCGCCGCTCCGGTTCATCCCTTCATCCGCTCCGCCTTCATGTCGCTTCCCGAATTGCGCCTGCCTCTGGATGGCACTTGGATTGACCTGCCGCCGTTTTGGCTGGCCGATGGGTCCGGTCCGGCCCTC
>CAZQUC010000348.1:0-4943 GCA_964596095.1 uncultured Enterobacteriaceae bacterium | reverse complement strand
GTCGCAAATCATTATCGACAAATTGCACGGCCTCATTGTTCCCAAAGTGGAATTCGATCAGGTTACGGTCGAGGAAGCCGTGGAGTTTCTTCGTCAGAAAAGCCGGGAACTCGATGTCCAGGCTACCGATCCCCAACAGAAAGGGATCAATTTCATCCTCAGGCTGCCGACGGGCAAAGCGCCCACGATCGGCCGCCTCAGTCTGGTCAATGTGCCGCTGGGAGTGGCGGTGAAAGTGGTGGCCGACCAAGCCGGTCTGCGGATGCGCATCGAACAATATGCCGTCATTATTTCGCCGGCAGACTTTGACAATGAATTGGTCACCCGCGTTTTCAAAGTTCCACCGGATTTCCTCACGGCCACTGGTGGAGACAAACGTGCCACTGCCGACGAAATCTTGAAGCAAGTGGGCATTCCTTTCCCGGAGCAGGCTTCCGCGTTTTTCTCTCCCGCGAGTTCGATGCTGACGGTGCGCAACACGCCGGCCAACATCGATCTGGTGAGCAACTTTGTGTCAACCCTACGCGGCCAAGTGGCTCGGATGATTAACCTACGCGCGGAATTTTACCGGGTGCCCAAGGCGGACGCGCTGGCACTGCTGGATCAATTGGAGTCGGTGATGGATGCGAGCGCCGGGGTGGCCAAGCTCCGCGAGATCGCCGCGACCTCGCAAACAATCAAACTGCTGGCTGCGCCAACCCTGCACACGCGCAGCGGCCAGCGGGCCAAGGCGCAGTCCGGACGAAACCAAAGCGTCTCGACGGACAACAAGCCGCAAGCCTCTGCTCCGGAAGCGGAACCGAGGGACGATTTCAGGGGCACTTCCTTCACCGCGGAAGCGACCGTCGGCACGGACGGGCACACGCTGGACGTGGCGGCCACGTTCGTTTACGCCACGCCGCCGGCCACGCCCGGCGGCCAGCCGAACATCGGCAGCCTCACCACGTCGGCGGCGATCTACGCGGGCCAGACCCGCCTGGTCGGCTCGCTCTCGGGTGGCGAGGAGGATGATTCGATGATCCTCGTCTTCCTCAAAACCTCGCTGGTGAGTTATCGGTAGCGCGTTTTTTTGGAGTGCGGACGGCTTGCCCCTCGCGGCGGGACTCCTCGGCGCTCTCCACGCCTTCCCGGTTCTCATTTTTTTCTCGCGCTCTCCGCGTCCTCCTCACCGGCAAGCCGGTGAGTTCAAGAGCGGAGGCAAGCCGTCCGCACTCCACAAGCTTCGCTCGATTTGGTTTATCGCCGCCAGCCCTCGCTCCCTTCGCGCAAGGCCTGCGGCAGCGGCTTCGGGCCGTCGCCGCCGAGGCGTTCGTCGATGGCTTCCAGGCGGTGGATGAGATCGACGACTTCCTTGCGCGCATACGGTCCGCCGGCGGCGGCGCAAAAATGGGTGCGGCAGCCGAAGGGTCGGTGCGCGTAGGCGAGGCAACGCTGGTCGCGGCCGAGCAGGGGGCAGGCGCCGTCCTCCCGCTCGGTCCACCGGGTGCGGCCCGCGGCGCGCACGCCTTGGGCGAGCACCAGGGCCTCGCCGCGGGTGAGGTGTGGCACCTTCCCCGTCAGCCGGAAGTGGCAGCACATCGCGCGGCCGACGCAAGCGCGGTCGAGCGGCCGGCGCTCCAAGTCCGCATAAACAGCCCGCACTTCCGCGAGCGCGTCTTCATCCGGCGGACCGCGCCGCCGCGCCGCGTGAGATTTCCGGTAAGGTTGACGCATCCGCTCCGGCCCTTAGTTTGGCGGCCGGAACTTCCCCCGTCATCCGATTTCTCCGTCATGAACAAGCGAACGTTTCTCGCCCTCTGGGCCGCGCTGCCTCTGGTGGCCTGCGGCGCCGAGCCCCCCGCGGCGACCGCCCCCGCCAAGGATGCCCCCAAAGCCCAAACCGCCCCCATCACCGATCCGCCCATGACCGCCAAAGAACAAACCGCCACTCTCGCCGCCGGCTGCTTCTGGTGCGTCGAGGCCGTGCTCCAACGCATCAAGGGCATCGACAAGGTCGTGTCCGGCTATATCGGTGGCCACGTCAAGGATCCGACCTACGAGGACATCTGCACCGGCGAGACCGGCCACGCCGAGGCCGTGCAGATCACCTTCAATCCCGAGGTTATCGGCTACGACAAGATTCTCGAGTTGTTCTGGGAATTGCATGATCCCACCACGCTCAATCGCCAGGGCCACGACATCGGCCCGCAATACCGCTCGGCGATCTTCTATCATTCCGAAGCGCAGAAAAAAGCCGCGGAAGCCTCGAAGGAAAAGCACGCGAAGGATTTCGCCGATCCCATCGTGACCGAGATCACCGCCGCGCCGGTCTTTTATCCGGCGGAAAACTACCACCAGAACTATTACAACCTCAACGCCAGCAAGAACCCCTACTGCCGGGTCGTCATCACGCCGAAGCTGAAAAAGATGGGCCTGGAGACGAAGTGAGGCCGCGGCGGTCAGCGAAAAGCAGTGCCGACCCGTCGTCAAAATCCCTCTGGCTCCAACCATTTCCTTCTTCCCGACGCCAAGCCGCCTGTGCGAGCGTGATTCCATGCTATGCTGCGCCATGCCGTTCTACGCCGATCTGCACATCCACTCCAAATACTCGCGGGCGACGAGCCGGGATCTGGATTTTTTCCACCTGGCCGTGTGGGCGAAAAAGAAGGGCCTCGGCGTCGTGGGCACGGGGGATTTCACGCATCCGGCGTGGATGGCGGCGATCAAGGAGGAACTCGTGCCCGCCGAGCCGGGGCTGTTCCGGTTGCGCGACGATCTGGAGGCGGCGGTCAATGCCGAACTCGGGCCGTGGGCCGCGGCGATCGCGCCGGTGCGCTTCTTGCTGGAGGTGGAAATTTCCACGATCTACAAGCAGGGCGACAAGGTCCGCAAGGTCCACCACCTGCTCTACGCGCCCGATCTCGCGAGCGCCGACCGCATGGTGGGCCGCCTCGCGCGCATCGGGAATCTGGCCGCCGACGGCCGGCCGATCCTCGGGCTGAATTCGCGCGACCTGCTGGAGATTTGCCTGAGCGCGGGCGACGATTGTTTTCTCATCCCGGCGCATATCTGGACGCCGTGGTTCAGCGTGTTCGGGTCCAAGTCGGGCTTCGACCGGTTGGAGGAATGTTATGGCGATCTGTCCCCGCATATCTTCGCGCTGGAGACGGGGCTGTCGTCGGATCCATCGATGAACTGGCAGGTCTCCATGCTCGATGGCTACCGGCTCGTCTCCAACTCCGACGCGCATTCGCCCGGCAACCTCGGGCGTGAAGCGAGCCGCTTTGACTGCGACCTCAGCTATTTCGCCATCCGCGACGCGCTGGCCACGGGCCGCGGTTATGGCGGGTCGGTGGAGTTCTTTCCCGAGGAGGGCAAGTATCACCTCGACGGGCATCGGGCGTGCGACTTCCGCTGCGAGCCGGAGGAATCGCGCCGGCTCGGCAATCTCTGCCCGGTGTGCGGCGCGCCGCTCACGCTGGGCGTGCATTACCGCGTGCTTGAACTCGCCGACCGTCCGGCGCCGCAACCGCCCGCGGCCGCCGCGCCTTTCCGCAGCCTGATCCCGCTGCCGGAGGTGCTGGGCGAAATCCACCGCACCGGCGCGAAAAGCAAGACCGTGCAAGGCGCCTACGAACGAGTGATCGCGCGCCTCGGTCCCGAGTTGGATATTCTCACCGCGTTGTCGCCCGAGGAGATCGACCGCGCCGACACGCCGCTCCTGGGCGAGGCGATCCGCCGCATGAGGGCCGGCGAAGTCATCCGCGAGAGCGGCTTCGATGGCGAATATGGCACCATCCGTGTCTTCCAGCCCGACGAACTGGAGCGTCCGAAATCCATTGGCGTGCTCTTTGAGTTGCCGGAGCCGATCATTCCGAAGAAGAAAGCGAAGAGGACGAAGACCGTTCTGAAAAACGAAACGGATGAACCGCCGCCCGTGGCTCCAGCCCCGGAGCTTTCCGAAGCATCGCCCGCGCCTCCCTGCGATCACCCGCTTCTCGCGGGCCTCGATCCCGACCAGCGCGCCGCGGCCGCCATCGTCAGCGGGCCGTTGCTCATCATCGCCGGACCGGGCACGGGCAAGACGCGCACGCTCACCCACCGGATCGCGCATTTGATCGCCGATCATGACGTGGCGCCCGAGTCGTGCCTCGCCATCACCTTCACCCGCCGTGCCGCCGGGGAAATGCGCGAGCGCCTCGCCCATCTGCTGCCCGACGGCCGCGGCGAACGCGTGCCGGTGATGACCTTTCACGCGCTCGGCCTCATCCTCCTGCGCGAGCAACAGGACAAACTCGCCCTCGGCGCGCCGCTGCGCGTGGCCAACGAACGCGAAGCCCTGGCCCTCGCGCGCGACGTGCTCGCGCTCTCCGCCAGCGAAGCCCGGCGCGCCTTGGCCGACCGCGCCGCGCGCCCCGCCGCCTACACCGAAGCCCTGCGCGCTCGCGGGCTGGTGGATTTCGACGACCTCATCGCGCTCGCGGTGGAACTCTTGACCGCCCATCCGGACCTCGCAGCGCACTACCGCGCGCGTTGGCCGCACCTGGCCATCGACGAATACCAGGACGTGGATGAAGCCCAGTATCGGTTGGTGAATCTGCTCGCGGACGGCGCGGCCAGCCTGTGCGCCATCGGCGATCCCGACCAGGCCATCTATGGTTTTCGCGGCACCGACGTGCGGTTCTTCCAGCAATTTCAGCACGATCACGCCGCGGCTCGAGTGGTGCCGCTGACGCGCAATTACCGCTCCGCGCGGACCATCGTCGAAGCCGCCCTGCAAGCGGTCGCGCCCACCACGCTGGTGAAGGATCGCCTGCTGCACGCGCAGAAGGCCGCGGCCACCCGCCTCACCCTGCGCGAGTGCGCCACGGACCGCGCCGAGGCCGAGTTCGTCGTCGCCACGATCGAGCGGCTGGTGGGCGGCACCAGCCTTACGTCATTTGATACCGGACGCGCCAGCGGCG
>CAZQUC010000347.1:0-4951 GCA_964596095.1 uncultured Enterobacteriaceae bacterium | reverse complement strand
CCACCACCGTCAACACCTATGTCACGAAGACGTTGGAGAAAGGCGCGATCCCCAGTGAGGAGGAAATCGAAGCCAGCCAGGGCGGGTGCTGCGGCGGCCACGGTGGTGGCGGCTGCGGATGCGCGCATTGAGAGGTTCTGGAGTGCGGACGGCTTGCCTCCGCTCTGGGGGTGAGGGGCCTGCTCCTCGCGGCGGGATGGATCAGACTCCAATTCCCAACAGAATCTTCCCCCGCTTTTTTTCCAACGCCTCCTCACCGGCAAGCCGGTGAGCGGGAAAGCGGAGGCAAGCCTCCGCACTCCAAATCGAGCCGTGTGTCAGGAATAGCCGATTGGCCATCGGAGTCGCTCTCAGGGGAGCGACGGCGGCGGGCCGCGGTGGATTTGGCGCGGCGAGGGGGGGAGCGCGTTGAGGAAGACGCGGCCGTATTGCTTGGTCAACACGCGGGGGTCGAGGATGACGGCGTGGCCGCAATCCTTTTTCGTGCGGATGAGGCGGCCGATGCCTTGGCGGAGCTTGAGCACGGCTTCGGGCACGGAGTAGTCCATGAAGGGATTGCCGCCGCGTTCCTCGATGGCTTCCAGCCGCGAGGCGGTCACCGGATGGTCCGGCACGGCGAAGGGCAGACGTGTGATGATGACGTTGGAGAGCGCCTCGCCCGGCACGTCCACGCCGGTCCAGAAACTCTCGGTGCCGAAGAGCACGCTGGACACATTCTCGCGGAACTCGCGGATGAGCTGGTGGCGCGGTTTGCCCCGGCCCTGCACGAGCAATTCCCATCCCTGCCGCGAGCACAACGGCTGCAATCGCCCCGCCATCGTTTGCAGCAAGCTGTAGCTGGTGAAGAGCACGAAGGCACGCCCTTCGCTCATCATCAGGAAATGGGCGATCCAGGCCGCGAGCGCGTCGCCGAAGTCCGGCGCGTTCGGCTCCGGCAGGCTCGCCACGAGGTGGAGCGTCATTTGCGTCTCGTAATCGAACGGGCTGCCGATGCAGGAAGCCTCGACTTCCTCCGCGCCGACGCGATCGCGGAAATACCGCAGGTCGCTCTCGCCGAGGCCGAGCGTCGCGCTCGTCAGCAGGCAGGAATGGCCGCGCTGGAAGAGCAGCGCGCGCAGTTGCTCCGCCACGTCGATGGGTGCGGTGCGCAGGGCGAGCGATTCCGAGGCGCCGGTGTGTTTCTCCACCCAATACACATGCTCGTCCATGTCCTGGTCGAGAAAGAGCCGGATGCCGGTGCGGGTCTCGGCCAGCCGGCGGCGGGACTCCTGCAACTCGGTTTTCGACGCGCCGTCGGGCAGGCGGTCGCCCGTCTCGGCAAGCCGCTTTTCCAACGCCAGCATCGCCGCCGCCGCGCTCGCTTCGACGAAGCCCGCGCGGCGGATGCGGCACTCGCGGGCGGGCGGACGGAACGTGCAGGCGGCCTCGACCGAAGTGTAAAATTCGTCCAGCGCGTGCAGCAGCCCCTGGGTGAGCCGGATGCCCTCCGCGTCCGCCGCCGCCGTCAGCAGGCCCTTGCGCGTTTTGGGATTGAACAAGCCGTGGAGCAAAAACCGCAACTGGCTGTGCGAAAGATTCAGCCCGAGCTGGCGCGCGGCGACATTCTCCAGCGTGTGCGCCTCGTCGATGATGAGGAAATCCTTCGCGAAGAGAAACCCGTCATCGCCCGCGGCATTCGCCGTCTCGGACGACTCCGCCGAGGCCATCAGCGTGAAGAGCAACGTGTGGTTGAGGACGATGACCTGAGCCTCACCGAGTTTTTTCCGCGCCTCTTGGTAAAAGCACCCGCCGGCCATCCCGCACCGCCGCGCCGTGCAGGCATGCGGCTCGCTGCATACCTGCGCCCAGACTTTGGGATCGGGCGTGAAGGGCACGCTGCTCAACGTGCCGTCGGTGGTGTCTTTCGCCCATTTCCGCAGGGCGCGGAGTTCCTCCAGTTCGCTGGAGGTGAAGAGATCGTCCGCCTGCCGCAAGGCCCGGTCGAGTCGCGACGGGCACAGGTAATTCTGCCGCCCTTTCAACAGCACGGCCTTGA
Source organism: uncultured Enterobacteriaceae bacterium (assembly GCA_964596095.1). Lineage (GTDB taxonomy): Bacteria > Verrucomicrobiota > Verrucomicrobiia > Verrucomicrobiales > V1-33 > CAJBME01. The sequence goes on along the minus strand of CAZQUC010000347.1, from coordinate 2,916 downwards.
ACGGCGGCTCCGCGCGGCCGCCGCCGAGGATACTTTGCACGATGGGAATATCCTTGTGGATCAATTGCTCCTGCAAATTGATCGTGTGCGTGGAGATGACCGCCTTGCGCCCGCGCTCCAGCGCGTGGAGCGCCGCCGGCAAGAGATAGGCCAATGACTTGCCCACGCCCGTGCCCGCTTCGACGACCAGGCAGCGGTCGCGCTCCAGAGCCGCCGCCACGCGCGCCGCCATCTCCTGCTGCTCGCCCCGGAACTCGAAATCCTCCGAGCGCGACAACAATCCCGCCTCCGAGAACATCTCGTGCAGACGCGCGGCGAAGGGATGGCGCAAGGTGGAACTCATGGAGGCGGACCGCCCATGATGCCGCGCGAACGCCGCCGCACAACGTGGGAGTGACAGTTGCCGTATTTTCGCCGCGCGACGCGGGGACGGGAAGAATTTCTTGCCCTTGCCGACGATTTTCATCATTCTTCGTCGTCATGTGGTCGCTCTGCCGGGAATTCCTGCTTTTCGCCCGCCGCGAGAAAAAGTGGTGGCTGGTGCCGCTGGGATTGATCCTGCTCGTGCTCGCGGGGTTGTTGATTTTCGGATCGACGTCGGCGCTGGCTCCCTTGTTGTATCCCTTCATGTAAACGGCGCGGCCGCCCGCCGCGCTCCCTCCACCTCGTCTCCACCCACCACCTCCATGCGCGCCGTTCTGGGACTTTCCGCCTTTTACCATGACAGCGCCGCCGCCTTGGTGGTCGATGGCCGCGTGGTCGCGGCGGCGCAGGAAGAACGCTTCACCCGCCGCAAAAATGACGCCGGGTTCCCGAAGCAGGCCCTCGCTTTTTGCCTCCGCCAAGCGGGATTGACCCCGGAGGACGTGGACCTCATCGCGTGGTATGAGAAACCGCTGCTGAAGTTCACGCGGATGCTGGAAACCTTCCTTGCCCTCGCGCCACGGGGGTTCCGCGCCTGGCACCGCACGCTGCCCGGCTGGCTGGGGGAGAAGCTCGATCCGCAGGCGGCCTTGCGCGCCGAGTGGCCGGGCTGGCCGCGCCGCACGCCGTGGGTCTTCCTGCCGCACCACGAGGCGCACGCGGCCAGCGCCTTCCTGCCGTCGCCCTTCGCGTCGGCGGCCGTGCTCACGATGGATGGCGTCGGCGAATGGGCCACCACCACCCTCGGGCGCGGACAGGGCGGGAAGGTCGAGTTGCTCAAGGAACTGCGCTTTCCCCACTCGCTCGGGCTACTCTATTCGGCGCTGACGGCATGGTGCGGGTTCCGCGTCAATTCGGGCGAGTATAAACTGATGGGCCTGGCTCCGTTCGGCCAACCTCGTTACGTGAAGGCCCTGCGCGACGAGGTCGTGACCATTCGTGACGACGGCTCGCTGCGGTTGAATCTGCGCTGGTTCGATCTCCTGAATGAAACCCAACTCGCGCGACCCGGGCTGGCCGCGCTCCTCGGCGGTCCGCCCCGCGCGCCGGAAGACCCGCTGGAGCCGCGGCACGCCGACCTCGCTCGTTCCATCCAGGAGATCACACAAGAGGTGGTGCTGCGTCTCGCCCGCCACGCGCGCGAAATCACCGGCGAAGACGCGCTGTGTCTGGCGGGCGGGGTGGCGCTCAATTGTGTGACCAATGGCGCCTTGGCCCGCGCCGGGATTTTCCGCCACCTCTGGGCGCAACCCGCCGCGGGCGATGCGGGCGGGGCTTTGGGCGCCGCGCTGGCGGCCTGGCACGATCGGGACGGCGCGCCGCCGCGCCCATCGGGTCTGTCCGACACGATGAGCGGCGCGCGTCTGGGGCCGGAATTTTCCCCGGCGGACATCGAAGCCGCGTTGGTCGCGGAAGGAGCGGTGTATGAGACGCTCGACGAAGCCACGCTCCTGGCCCGCGTGGTGGCCGCGCTCCAGGCCGGGCAGGCGCTCGGCTGGATGCAGGGGCGGATGGAATTCGGGCCGCGGGCGCTGGGCGCGCGCTCGATCCTGGCGGACCCGCGCCGGCCCGACATGCAACGCCGCCTCAACCTCCAAATCAAATTCCGCGAAGGCTTCCGCCCGTTCGCTCCGGCGGTGCTCGCCGGGCACGCCCACGAGCTTTTCGAGCTGCCACCGGGGCAGGAGTCGCCTTACATGCTCTTCACCTACAAGGTGCGCGAAGACCTGCGCGTGGCCGTGCCCGAGCCGCGGGCGGGCTTCGACGCCATCCACGACGTGCGGTCCACGCTGCCCGCGGTGACGCATCTGGATGGCTCCGCGCGGGTGCAGACGGTGGGCGCGGAGGCGGAGCCGCGCTTTCGCCGATTGCTGGAGGCCTGGCATCAGGCCACCGGCTGCCCGGCGCTGGTCAACACTTCCTTCAATGTCCGCGGCGAACCTATCGTCTGCACGCCGAGCGACGCCTACCGCTGCTTTCTCCGCACGAAGCTGGACGCGCTGGTCGTTGGAAACTGCTATCTGGAACGCGCCAGCCAGCCCGACGGCGGCCTTCCCGCGCAAAGCGGCCCGCTGGCGATGGATTGAGCCATGACCATGAACTCGCCATGAAACTCCGCCTCCACGAAGACCGCCGTGAATGGCTGAAAACCAATGCCGTCCTCGCCGTGTTGGCGACTCTGCTCGCGTGGCATGGAACCCGCCGCGGCTGGTGGTCGCTGCCCGGCTGGTCGGTGGCCGCGCCCGGTCTGGTGCTGCTGACGGCCTCGCTCCTCAGCCGCGCCTGGGCCCGGCTTCTCTACCGCGGCACGCTGCGCGTGGGCTTTGCCCTCGGGCGGGTGATGAGCGCCATCGTCCTCACCGCGGTCTTTGCGCTGGTCCTCGTGCCCACCGCTTGGCTGTTGCGACGCCGAAAGTTCGATCCCCTCCGCCAGCACGACCACGATGCGGAAATTTGGTGGGAAGCCCCCAGCGGCAGCGACGAACGCGCCCG
>CAZQUC010000346.1:0-4955 GCA_964596095.1 uncultured Enterobacteriaceae bacterium | reverse complement strand
AGACCGGCGCGCACAGGCGGAGGAAGCTGCGGCCGGCCATGCGCATGGCCAGCAGTTCGTTATCGGCGGAAAGGCGGCCGAAGACGAGCAGCACCGCCGTCAGCAGCGCCCACGGCACGGTGAAGGGCAGCGAGGCCGCCATCGCGTAACCGATGAAGCGGGCCAGCATCGCGCCCGGCATGTCGCGCAGGACTTCGGACGGCAGGTTGAGCAAGCGTTTGAGCACGTTGCCCAGCACCATGACGATGCTGAGCACCGCCACGGCGATGAGGGTGGCCGTGACAATCTGGCGTCCGATGTAACGGTCGAAAATCCTCATGAGGAAGAAAACCCGCGGCCACGCGCTCCCCCGGAAGCGCGGCGGCGTGGAAACGCACATCATAACCCAAGGACGCCGGGGGAAAGGAAATAATTCGCTCGCCCCACAATCGGGCTTTGCCACCGGGTTCTCCGGCGCATCGTGTCCGCCGATGTCGGCTTCTCCGGTCACCGCGGCTTTCGATGTGCTGCTGGCGCGCTTGCGCCAGGCGGAGGCGCGCGGGCAGACTCATGTCGGGCTGACCCCGGAGGCCCGCGCCGTGATGCGCGAGTGGCATCTCGCGCGCCGGCGGACCCCGGCCCGGCCCGACGCGGCCCCGCCGATGCCGCGCCGATCACCGGTCCCGGCGGCGCCCCCCTCCCCCGCTCCCGTCGCCCCGGCCGCCGCGCCGGTTTCTCCCGACTCCTTGTTCGCCCGCCCCGCCGCCTCGGAGCGTCCCGCCGCGCTGGCGGCCTTGCAGGAAGAAGTCCGCGCATGCCCGGTGTATGCGGCCTTGCGCGAGCGGGGGGCGCTACGCGGCACGATGGTGTATTCCACTGGCAACCCGGACTCGCCGCTGGTCTTCATCGGCGAAGCGCCGGGCGCGGAGGAAGAAGCGAAGGGCGAGCCGTTCGTCGGCCCGGCGGGACAACTCCTCACCAAGATGATCGGCGCGATGGGGCTGAAACGCGAGCAGGTCTATATCACCAACATCGTCAAATACCGGCCCAGCACGGGCGAGGAACGGCAGGGCAGCAAAAACCGCAAACCCACCGCGGAGGAAATCGCCGCCGGCCTGCCGCACCTGGCGCGGGAACTCGACGTGCTGCGGCCGAAAGTCATCGTCGCCCTCGGCGGGACGGCCTTGGAGGGGCTAACCGGCGGACCCGTTTCCATCACCAAGGCACGCGGCCGGTGGCTGGAATTTCGCGGCGTGCCGCTCATGCCGACGTTTCACCCCTCGTATTTGCTGCGGCAGAGCGAATCGCTCAGTGAAAAACGCAAGGCGTGGGAGGACATGCTGCAAGTGATGGAGAAGCTCGCGCTGCCCATCTCCGCCCGGCAGCGGGCTTATTTCAAGGGCGTGTGAGGAGCCGAGAGGGCGAATGGGGCTCGTGGGACTGGAGGTCCCGCCATGGGGCGGAAAAAGTTAATTTTTTTCGCAACTCCGGGAAGCCGCTTCGGAAGACCACTGACGAACACCGCTCTCGTCAGCGTCGTCCGCACTGATCTTCCCGAACCAACACCCATCCCTACCCATGCGTTTCGCCCCTTTTTTCACCTCGCTGGCCGCGACGTTGACCCTCGGCCTGTGGCCCTTTGGCGGCGTGGCCGCCGGGGCGAATTTGTTGCTCAACAGTGACTTCGCCACCGATCTTTCCGGCTGGGAAACCGACGGAACGGCCTTCAATACCGGCCAAACCGCGGTCTTGTCGGATCAAGGCGGCAACCGCGTGGTTCTCTGGCAAACGGCGGCGGTGCCGGAGAATACCATCGCGCTGCACCTGAGCTTCGACCTGCTGCACGCGCTGTCGTCCACCGTCGGACTGGGACAAACACCGGATTCGCTCTTTATCACCAGCTTCAGCGGCAGCGAGCCTTTCGGCTCCGATTACAGCGCGGGGGAGTTTGATGACGCGCTGGTCGTGCTGGATGTGGATTTCCGCGGTCCCACGAATGCCGCGCCGGGCCTGACCAGCGAGCCGCTCCCGGAGCGCCCGGGCTGGACGCGCTACACGCTGCCGCTGGAGGTGACGCCTTTCGTGACGGTGGCCTTCGAGTTCATCGACGGCAACGGCCTGGTCGGCGATTCCACGGCGGCCCTCGACAATGTGGTGCTGGAGGCCGTGCCGATTCCGGAGCCGGCGGTGGGGCTGCTGTTGGCGGGGGTCGGCTTGGCGTTTTGGCGCCGCCGGCGTCGGGAAAGGCGAGCCGGATGGGATCTATATGTCTCATATGCCCTATGGGGTCTCTACGCCCTGTCCGCCCCTACCGCCTTCGCCCAGACTCTCTCGCAACCCCTCCCCAGCGCCGCCATCCGCGCCACCGCGACCGCCGAGCGCTCCACCCTCAACCGCACCACCGGCGTGCTCACCTCGACGGTGGACATCACGGCCACCAACATCAGCGGCCGGCGCATCGATAGCCCGGTGCTGGCCTTGATTGACTTCACCACGCCGGAAGGCGCGCCGGTGACCACCGGCGTAACAGTGCCGGACGCACAGGGTGGCCCCGGACAACAACCGTCTTTTGACCTGACCGCGTCCCTCGGCCCGGATGGCTGGCAACCGGCCACGACACTGTCCTTCACGCTCAGCTTCTCCCGCGCCCGCACGCTGAGCGTGCTCTACAACGCAACCTTCGCCGGGCGTCTCAACCAGGATCCGCTTGTCAACTCCGGCGGGCCTTACACGGGTCGCGTCGGAGAGCCGGTCGCCTTCAGCGGCGCGGCCACCGATCCCGACGGCGATCCGCTGACCTTTACCTGGGATTTCGGCGGCAACGTCACCGCGTCCACCGCGCAAGCCTCCCACACCTTCGCCACGGCGGGCGCGCATGAAGTCACACTCACCGTCGATGACGGGCGCGGCGGGGTCGTCACCCGCGAGGTCACGGCGCTCATTATTCCCGAAGGCGATTTCGCTCTCGCCCACACCCGCGTTGTCGATGGCACGGGGCATCCGCTGGGCGGCACGCTCGTGGAGGAAACCGGGCCTGGTAGTCCCGAAAGCGCGCGCGCGTTCGCGGTGGAAGACACCGGCTTCGTGTCGCTCGGCGCGGCGGCGGGGAATTACGTGTGGAAATTTTCCGCGTCGGGTCATTTGCCGGCTTGGCGCGCGCGGGAGTTGATCGAGGGCGAAATCCGGCGCGTGCCCAGTCCGTGGCTGGCCCGCCAGGCCGCGCCCGTCACGGTGTCGGTGCTCGACCCCACCACGCTCACGACGGATGACTCCGCGGAGTCGGCGCGGCTCAGTTTTCCCGAAGGCGCCTTCACCCAACCCGGCGCGGCGCGGCTGACCGCGCTCGGCCCGCAAACCCTGCCCCTGCCGCTGCCCTTCGGCTGGAGCCCGCTCGCCGCCTTCCATGTGGCCTTGCCGGAAACACCTGCCGCTCCCGGCCAAGCGCACGTCCGCTTGGCGGAAACGCCCGCGGACGGAGATTTCCTCACCTTGGTCAAATTCGACGAGGCCGCGCTCGCCTGGATTGTCCTCGGCGACGGCGCGGTCGATCCCGACGCCCCCGACCGTTACCTTTTCCCGCTCGACGACGGCGGAACGTATGCCGTGCTGGCGCGCGACGAAGGCACCGGCGCGCCCTTGCCGAACGGCGAAGGCGAACCCCTACGCGCCGGCACGCCCCAAGACCTGGCCGCCGCCGTGACCGCGGCCGGTGTCGTGCGACCGGAAGAACGTCCCGCCAGTCTCGATCCGGCGGCGGTCACGGCGGAAGGCGAGGTCGTCTTCACGCCCGCGGCGGGCGTGCTGCCCAGCGGTTCGTGGTTTCGCCTCGCCGTGCAGGAAACCTACGACCTCGCCGATGGCACCGGGCTGCGCACGCCGGATTACGACGCCACGGTTTATGCCTATCGCCGGCCCGTGGCGACCGGCGCGGCGGCCGCCACCGAACCCACGACGCCCATTGCGCGCTTTCCGCTGCGCCCACGCCTGCTCTTCAGTCCGGCGGAATTGCAGCGCGCCGATCTCCATGTCGAGGTGCTTCCGCCCTTGGGCGACGGCCTCGGCATCCTCTCGGCCGAGGGCGGCGTGCTGCAAGCGGGCGGCCTGCGGGTGACCATGCCGCCCGGCGTGTTCGGGGCCGTCTCCGCCGGGTCGCTGCGCGCGCTCGATGCCGCCGGATTCGCGGATCTGACCGAGGACGGTTTCTCCCTCGCGGCCGCCTTCGAACTCAACGTCGCGGGCCTCGCGCCCGGCGCGGCCCTCACTTTTGCGCCGACCGCCGCCTTCACCCCGAACGCGTCCTATGTGCTGGCCAAAGTGGTGTCGTCCGCTGTCGGCTCGGGATTGACGCCGGTGCAACGCCTCACCGCCAACGCCGCCGGCCTCTTGGCCGATGCCGAACCGGCCACCGATCCGCGCCTGCCCGGCCTCACCTCCGGCGGCGTCTTCGTGTTGATCCAAGTGGAAAGCGCGCCGGGCCTGGTGCGCGGCGTCGTTCGCGGCGTGGACACCACCGCGCGGGGCGGCGTGCCCGCGCGCGTCGAAGCCACGCCGTGGCTCGCCCTCACCGCGTCCGAGGGCGGCTTCTCCTTGCTCGCGCCCGCCGGCGAGGGTTTGGCTGCGGCCGTCGATCCCGCCGAGGGCAGCAGCGGGGTGACCGCCTTCACCCTGGATGATCTCGACGCCGGCGTCGAAGTCGCGATCACTCTCGCCGTCACCGGGCCGTCGGTGGTGTCGATCTCGCCCGCGGACGGCGCGACCAAAGTGCGCGCCGCCGAGCCGATCGTGGTCCGCTTTTCCGAGCCGCTCGATCCCGCCAGCCTCAACACCTCCGCCTTCACCGTGACCAATCCTCTGGGCGTGGTCGTCCAAGGCAGCCTGACCCTCAACCTCGCGGGCACCGTCGCCACCTTCCTGCCGGTCAATCCGCTCGAACACGCCGCGACCTACACCGTCGAGTTGGCCGCCACCATCCGCGA
>CAZQUC010000345.1:1582-4958 GCA_964596095.1 uncultured Enterobacteriaceae bacterium | reverse complement strand
CGCACACCGAAACGCACGCCCTTCGTGGCCGCGGAGTTGAGCGCCGGCAGCGGGCTGGTGGTGCGGTATTTGCAATCGCTCGGCTACTTGCGCGCGGAGTTCGTGTCGATGGAGACGCCGCCGGGCGCGCTCCCGGATGCGATGGATGTGCAGATCGCCATCAAGGAAGGCCCGCGCTCGGTCTTCGGGCCGGTGCGCTGGACGGGCGACTTGGCCGGCGCGGACAAAGAAATCCACGAGCAGGGCGAGCCCGGCGAAGGCGAACCGTTCAGCGAAGTGCGCGTCGAGTCGCTGCGCAAAGCGGCGCTGACCGTGCTGCAATCGCGCGGCCATTTCGGCGCGCTGGTCACGGCCGATTACCAGACCCGCCCACGCGGCGGTCCGGTGCCGGTGACCCTCCATGTCATCCCCGGCCCGGTTTTCACCATCGCGAAAGTAGAGGTCGATCCCACCCTGTCGCGCGGCGCGCGGCGCATCGCCCGCTCGGCCTTCCGCTCCGAACGCGGCAAACGCTATTCCCCCGCCGCGCTGGAATTGCCGCACCGCCAGGCCGTGGGCAGCGGCGTTTTTTCGCGACTGGAGGTCCAGCCCGTGGTCTCGGGCAACGACGAATTGACGCTCCACATCGTCGGCGCGGAAGAGCCGCGCAAAACGCTCAGCCTCTTCGGCGGCTACGAGACCTTCCAAGGCCCGATCCTCGGCGCGGAGTGGCGGCAGGTGAACGTCCTCGACACCGGCGATGGCATCCGGCTGCGGGTGGAAGCCAACGCCACCGGCTTCAATGGCAGCATCGGGTTCAACGCGCCCGTCTTCCTCGGCTCGCGCTTCACGTGGGATTTGCAGGCCGCCGCGCAGACCAATACTTATTTCGACTACGACGTGCGCGCGCTCACCCTCCGCTCCGGCTGGGCGCGTCCGTTGACGCGGAATATCCGCACCACCCTCAACGCCGGCTACCTCGGCGGCACGGCTTCGAGCGGTCCACTCACGCCCGAAGAACTCGGTCCCGATTCCTACGGCTACGGCACGCTCGGGGCCACGCTGCTGCTGGACTACCGCGACAGCCCCGTGCTCCCGACCAGAGGCTGGATGGCCAGCGTCGCCCTCGAAGGCGGCTGGGGCCTCAATGGCGCGGGCAATTACATGAAGTCCGATTTCCTCCTCGCCGCCTACTGGCCGTTGACCTCCAAATGGCGCATCGCCGGCGCGGCGCGCCATGTGGCGCTGCACACCGCAGACGGCATCGAATCCCTCCCCATCGACCTCCGCCTCTACAACGGCGGCGCCACCAGCGTGCGCAGCTATGCCGAGCGCGAAATGGGCGCGCATTCCCGCTCCGGCACCCCGCTCGGCGGCCTCTCCGCCACCACCGCCAACCTCGAGCTTTCCTACGAAGTCATCACCAACCTCGAACTGGCCGGCTTCCTCGACGCCGGCACGCTCGACCGCGAGGACAGCGGGTGGTTCCCCACCTCCGCCGACTGGCACTACGCCGTCGGCCTCGGCCTCCGCTACCGCCTACCCTTCGGCCCGCTGCGCGTGGATTACGGCTACAACCCCGCAGCCGAGCAAGGCGAAGACCGCGGCGCCCTCCACATCACGTTTGGCTTCGCGTTTTGAGCGGGCGGACGGATGGCGCGGCGGAGAGGGCGGTGGTCACGCGGTGGCGGCTTTGAGAAGATGGGTGGCGGCATCCACCATGTCCTGGCGCAGCGAGGCACGCCGGAAGCGCGCGTCTTCGGATTCGCCAGGCGCAGCCTGACCGAGCACAAAGTGGCTGGCTTTCACCGGGCCGGGGGAGGTTTCAGTGCGGAAGTGTTCCTTCAAGGTGCGCAGGGCGTCCGGGCTGGCGGGATTGCCAAGCCGGACTTCTTCGGCAAAGGCGGCGATGGCGGCAGCGGTGCCACCATCGTAATGACAAAGGGTGTAGAGGATGTCGAAGGCGTCCTTCGGTTGCTGGCGATCGCAGAAGGCGCGGAGCTTGAGCGCGAGGAAGGGGCCGGCTTCGCAGACACGAGCCGTGAGTTTTTGGGTGGCTCCGTGGAGGTCCACGCCGGTCACTTCCATGGTTCGTGCGGTGGCCAGTGCCCGATCCACGCCGGGCATGATGCTGGCGGTGATGTCCTCCACTTGGGCCGAGCCGTGGGTGCGTGGTGGATGCTCCACGAGAAAGTCCACATACACTGGAAAATCGCCGATGGTTTTTTCCAGCCGAGGCGGGTGCTTTGTGCTGGTCTTGAATCCCTGGCCGCTGAGTTCCCAGAAGAGGTTTCCATATTGGCCGGAGTCCGCGGCCAATGCGATGCCGAGATCGACATCGAGTGTGGCCGGGCGAGGCAGGCCACGGTGTTGGGTGATGTCGCCGCAAAGGTATTTGGGGACGAGGCCACCGACGAGCACGAGGTCGTCATGCCACCGGCCAAGTGAGGACCACAGGGTCAGAAAAGCGCTCTCCGCGAGAGCGGTGTGGCGTGGGTCGTATTCGCTGCAGGTCTCGTGTTTCATGACCGGCAAAAGCCCTCCCATTCCCGAAGCGCCGCGGCGGCGTCAGGCCCGCGCAGCCCGGTGCGCTGGAGGTCGAGGTAAATCTGGGCGTCGGTGACCAGCGTGAGACCGCCGCGATGCTGGGTTTCCGAGAGGATGCTCTCGTCATCCGGGACATGGAGCCAGAGCTTCCCACCCTCGCTGATAGGGCGAAGACCCAGCTGTTCCAAAGCAGCCGCCTCCGGAAGTCGGGCCACATACGCCGAGCAGACCACCGGCTCCGTGAACGGATGGCGGGTCCAGGCGGCGATCCACTGCGTGAAGGCGAGCGGAACCTTTTCGACTTCCGCCCATTGCTGGAGCCGAAGGGCGAGTTCCCGCGGCGGGCCGAAGATGCCCGCGTAGAGTGTGGTGCGGGTGCGTTTGGAAAAACGATCGGACTCCACCCACTCATCGAGCAGGCCATGCCAGTCGCGCAGGCGGAACGCGCGCGCGGTGATTTTTTCCGCAAAGCCTTGGCGGATGAGATGCTGCACAATGCGGGAGACGAGGCCGGAACTGGCCCCGGTGCGAGGGACGATTTCGGCCTGAGTCCACGTGTGGTCTCGATCCGTGAGCAGGCAGCGGACAATGCGCGCGCTCTTGCCGACGAAGATGTTCCGGGGTTCCAGTTCATACCTGAACGAACGGTCCGGCAGCGGACGGCGGTCCACCAGCAAACCGTGAGCCCGAAGCCAGGCACGACCGTTGAGGTCGATGGCGGCAATGCCAAGTTCTTTGCAGGCGGCCACCAGGCGCGGGGACAACTCCGGGGTGACGACCAATGGTCGCGGAGAGGAGGGGGACACCTTAAGGGTTCGCAGCCAAGGGAGACTTGGCTTGAGTTCGTAGA
>CAZQUC010000345.1:0-1482 GCA_964596095.1 uncultured Enterobacteriaceae bacterium | reverse complement strand
TAAAAATCTATGTTTTCAGGAAAATTTCAAGGATATTTCACTGGAAATCGGATTTTTACTGAGCGGTAAGAATCCTGAATTCCACTCAAAACCCTCAGTTCACCAGCTTCGAGAAGGAATCTCCCACCAAGGCGCGTCCACCGGAATCTGGAAGCGGTGGTTCTCAGGGAACAGCGCGAAATGCTCATCCTTACACAATTCCCGCAGAGCGGTGATGACCTCCTCATCAAAGACATCGCAGAGCCGCCTGTAGAATAGCAGCGGGAAGATGAACTGTTTGTAGTCGCCCGCGTCAATCGTCCCGGAGCACGGCGGCCCGCAGCCCCCCAGAGGTAGAATTCGAGCTGTTGTTGGGTGATGCGGGTCGTTGGTTTCTACGGCGGTGACGGGCAAAACCGTTCCATGCGTTTGTTGAGAAGGTTGTTGGCAAAAGACCGGACAAGGAGAGCTTCCACATCCTCGATCATCTCGTCAGCCACTTCGTAGGCGCTGAAGTAAGTCGCAATATCCCAGATCGAAACAGACTGATCCACGATTTGCCGCGTCTTTTCATCACTAGTCCGGTAATCCATTTTCCGTTCAGGGTGCTTGACACGTTTGATTTTCTGCAAGTCTCCACGATTGCGGTTCAGGGCAAGGTTCATTTCTTTCCACAGCGACTGCCTCCGAGCCTTACCGGCGTAAATCGCTTGTCCACGGCTGTCGAAGAAGAGATAGACGCCGTGCTTGGACTCCAGTTCGTCCTTGAGGCCCGACTTGTAGGGATGGGCCCCGCCCTTTTCATCGCGGACATCGAATAGCATGTAGCCCGCCCCTTTGCCCGACTCGCAGAAGTCGATTGCAAAGAATTCAACGAGAGGGCGAACGGCGTCGTTCCGAAAGCGGACGGCCCCAGTCTTTGAGGCAGAATGAACCAACTTGGCGATTTGACGCAGAGTGCATTGTGGCCGCGACTTCCATTGCTGGATCGTGGGAACAGAGATCCCAAGAACCTCCGAAAGCTCCTTGTCCGTAGTCACACGAAATTGCTTCTTCAATGCTGAAATCAACTCACTGCCCTTCATGCCAGCAGTCCCTCCTTCTTAAAATCATCAGCGTGCGGACATCGCCCCACGTCTCCTTCACATCATGGATGGCCTCCAGCAGCATGCCGCAGGTGCCGCAGGTGGGGTCGTAAATTGACTCGCCCTCGCGAGGATCAAGAATGTTCACCATGAGCCGCACGACGGAGCGCGGGGTGTAGAACTCGCCTGCTTTCTTGTTGGTGGCGTCGGCAAAGCATTTGATCAGATATTCGTAAGCCTGACCGAGGACGTCTGCTTCGGCGGCACGGTTGCCCAGAGGCAACGCAGAAAAGTGTTCGATGAGGTCGCGCAGCAGTTTGTCCGGCAGGCGGGCCTTGTTCGTCCACTGGGCATCGCCGAAGATGCCGTAGAGCGTGTGCGAATTCGCCTGCTCGATGCCGCGCAGGGCGGTTTGGAG
>CAZQUC010000344.1:0-4961 GCA_964596095.1 uncultured Enterobacteriaceae bacterium | reverse complement strand
CGGACGCCGGCTACCAAGGCACTTTCGAACTCTTTCTTCAGGAAGAATACGGACTACCTGTTCACATCAGCAAGAAAATCCAGGATGGCTTCGCTGTGATCCCCAAGCGCTGGGTCGTCGAAAGAACCTTTGCTTGGTTCAACGGGCAACGCCGCCTGAGCAAGGACTATGAACGATACACCTGGACCTCCGAATCAATGATTTACCTCGCCTCCATCGCCAGACTCCTGCGAACTTACTCTAACTAAACAGGTTCTCAGGCGATGGATTCCACCTTGCCCCACGCTTGAGCAGCCATTCGATGCATTGAAGTCGTTGCGGATCCTTGTTCGAATAATAAAACGGACTTTTAAACTCCAGCAGGTGATGACTGACAAGCTCCTCCAGAATTTTGCAGGATTTTCTCTCTCCTGTGTTGAGTTCGTCTGATGTAAACCCACGCAAGAGCATTTCAAATTTTGCGACAAAGGGTTTGAAGGCAGCTTTCCGGCATAGCTCCAGCGCCTGCTCTTTGGTGGGTTTGAGCTTCATGGCTGGCAAAAGAGCCTCATTGTCAGACCAGCAGGCATGGGATGCCGCCGTCGTCATGTTGATCTCGTCATCCCAATCTTCATCCAGTCCTGATGGCACCTTTCTAAAGGGATCTGCTCCAGCCCAGATCAGCAAACAGATCCAGCGGACGGATTTATCTGAAACAGCCTGATAGAGCGCCAGCGCAGCTTGGTCATCCAAAGACGGATATTCACCGCGCATTTGTTTATAGAAACCCAAAAGAGGCTTGGCTTTGGTGTGGCTCAACGCATAAGTGAAAGCATTATGCTTTCCGGGATCGCCACCAGCCAGCAGATACTTCTTCATGAGCGGAACATGCATTAGCCTGCAAAGCTCCTCGAAATCGACATTTTGAATTGGAGCGCCAGCTTCAAGCAACACCTCCACAAGATCGCCACGACGTTGGCGCAGCGCTTCATCAAGACCTTGCGTCAAATCATCGGCAGACCATTTGGCAGATTTCAACACAAGTTCCAACATGCTATGAAAGCCAGTTGTGATGGCCCGGAGCAGCAATACAGGTTGCTCTTCGTATTCCAGGAACTCCAGCGGGTTCCCTTCCGCGACCCACTTTTGAAAATCAAACAGACGGCCTGTCTGCACCAAATTCAAAAGTTCCCTGGCTGGACCGCCTTGCAAGGCCGGATTTTTGCGCATTAGACACCATAGTCTCTATTCAGGAAATTGGAAATGCGAGATACCTGCGTGGAAGCGATGATTTTGGGCAACTGGTTAGCGTGTAGCCCTCCCCCCAAGCGTCTTTTTGCCAATCTCCTCACAGAACTGCGAGAATTTCTGGAACAAGCTGTTCCAGATTTTGGCCGGGAGCGATTTCTTTTGAGCGGCTCATCCAAAAACAAATTTCCGGGATGCCGATATACTAAGCTTTCGGGTCAACTTGCATGGTGCCTTTGATCTGCCCCCATTCATTGAGCCAGTTCTTATGAGAGTGCTGAGGTGCTCATAGCTATGCCCCAGGCGGAGGTCGATACCAGTGTTCCGGCTTTGAATCAGCATGAGCCTGCTCTTTATTGGGAATCTACACCCGGAAGTGTAGTTGCTCCCATTCGGGAGCAGTGGCGGAGGGGGTGGGATTCGAACCCACGGTGGGTTTCCCCACGGCGGTTTTCAAGACCGCTGCCATAGACCACTCGACCACCCCTCCGGGAAGAGATCCACCACGGCCGCGGGGCGTGACCGCGACCGGTGGAAGGGAGCATCCTAACGGGGGGCGGCCAAAGTTCAACTGCCGGTCTGCGAAGACTTCTCCGGCGTGAGGCCGAGGGCGGTTTCCAGGGCGGTCACCCGGTCGCGCAGGCGGGTCAGTTCGGCTTCGATGGTGGTTCTCCAATCCGCGGCGGGAGCGGTGGCGGGGGGCGAGGTCACGGTGGTGGAGACGGCTTGGAGGGGGGGCACGAGGGTGGTTTCCCACATGGCGGCGCGGCGGCCGGCGCCGGCCGGGTGGAACCGGACCAGCGGGCCGGTTTGATAGTCGGCGAGTTTTTTCAGCGTCGCCTCCGTCGCTTCCACATCAGGGAAGGAGGAAAGCCGCTCGGTGCGCGCGCGCAGTTCGGCGGTGGTCTGGGCGCCGCGCAGCAGGAGCACGGCGAGCACGGCGAACTCCGCGCGGTGCAGGCCGGGGAAGTAATCGGGCGCGAGGTGTTTGTATTTCGGCGCACGGGCGCCGGCCAGGTGCAGCATGGCGGCCAGTTTTTTGCGACGCAAGCCGGTGAGGGCTTCTTCGACGGTGGCATCGTCGAAGGCGACCACGGGATCGCGGCTGGTGGTTTGGTTGCTGGCCGCCACCAAGGCGGTGACGGTCATCGGATAATAATCCGGGGTGACCATTTCTTTTTCAAACAGGCACCCGAGCACGCGGGCTTCTTCGAAGGTGAGGAGTGGTTCCATGATTGCAAAAACAAG
Source organism: uncultured Enterobacteriaceae bacterium (assembly GCA_964596095.1). GTDB lineage: Bacteria > Verrucomicrobiota > Verrucomicrobiia > Verrucomicrobiales > V1-33 > CAJBME01. The sequence goes on along the minus strand of CAZQUC010000344.1, from coordinate 2,486 downwards.
GGAAGCGAACGATGGCTGCGCGGCGGCGGGAGACTCCGCGCAGAGGCCCGTGCCGGCTGCCGGCTGTCAATCGGCGCGGGAGAATACGTGACGCGAGGTCTATTTCTTTCGCTGTTTCAACAGCCACGCATAGGTTTCCGGGTCCGCATAGACGGGCGTCCAGCTATCATGCGCGAGGTCGGGGAAGACGGTCAACTCCACATCGGTCGCACCCGCTTTTTTCAAGGCGGCGACCATTTCCCGGCTGCGTTCGATGGGGACGGCCTCGTCCTTGGCACCGTGATAGACGCGGATCGGCAGGTGCTTGATTTTGGCGGCCTCATCCGGATTGCCACCGCCGCAGATGGGCAGCGCGGCGGCGAAAAGATCAGGATACTTCGCGGTCATGGCCCACGTGGCGTAGCCGCCCATGCTGAGGCCGGTGAGGGTCAGACGGCTCCGGTCCGCGCCGTGACGGGCGGCCACTTCCTCGACGAGGTCGCGGAGCAGGTCGATATCCCACCGCTGGCCAGCGGGGCATTGGGGGGTGACGAGGATGAAGGGCTGCGCGTCGGGCAGGGTTTCCACCAGTTTCACCGGGCCGTGCTTTTTGACTTTCTCCAGATCGTCGCCGCGTTCGCCCGAGCCGTGCAGCGAAAGGAGCAAGGGCGCGCCTTCGGCGGGAGCGCTCTTCGGCAGCCAGAGCCAATATTTCAATTGTTTGCCGTCTTTGGTAAAGGTCTGGGCGGTCTGGGTGGCGGGGGCGGGATCCTGGGCGGACGCTGGAAGCGTGGAGACACCGGCGCTCAGCCAGGACCAGACGGCGAGAAAAAGGAACGGGCGCATGATGATGGGGGTGGCTGGGTTTGAGGATAGACTTAACGGCGTGAGAAACCTCACGAGCGGTGGTCATCTTCCACGGGAGACGGGGCGCGCCAAGCGGAAAACCCCGCCGCCGTGGGCTCCGGTCTTGGCCGATGCGTGTCTGAGCACAGGTCCGGCGCGGCGTTTGCGCTTGCCATCGTCGAGGCGCGCGTGAGGGTATCAGGCTCCCGCCCGCGCAGATTTGCCCATGCACATCAACGACATTCTTGCCTCCACCCCGACGACGTTTTCCTTCGAATTTTTTCCGCCCAAGACCAAGGACGCGGCGGAGCGGTTGTTCGGCACGATTTCGGAGCTGGAGCCTTACCAACCGTCCTTCGTGAGCGTCACTTACGGCGCAGGTGGCTCGACGCGCGAATTGACGCACGATCTGGTGGTGCGGCTCAAGACGACCACGGCGCTGGACCCGATCCCCCACCTGACCTGCGTGTGCCATCAGGAGGAAGAAATCCGCGATATCCTGGAGCGTTACGCGACGGCGGGGGTGGGCAACATCCTCGCGCTCGGCGGCGATCCACCGCGGGAGCGCGGTGATTATGACCGCGGGCAGGACGCCTTCCGGCACGCCGCGGGGCTGGTGCGGTTCATCCGCAGATTCAGCACCGAGCGCGGCGCGCATCCCGACGCGCGCGGCTTCGGCATCGGCGTGGCGGGGTTTCCCGAAGGGCATCCGGCGACGCCGAATCGCCTCCTGGAGATGGAATACCTCAAGGCCAAGGTCGATGAGGGCGCGGATTACATCGTGACCCAGCTCTTTTTCGACAACCACGATTTCTACGACTTCCGCGAGCGGTGCGCGCTGGCGGGCATCAACATCCCGATCATCGCGGGCATCATGCCCATCACCTCGGCGACGGGGCTGCACCGCATGGCGGATCTGGCGGCGGGGGCGCGCTTTCCGGCGCGCCTGCTCAAGGCCCTCGTCCGCGCGGGGAGCGATCCCGAAGCGGTGCGCCGCGTCGGCATTCACTATGCCACCGAGCAATGCGCCGCCCTGCTCGACCACGGCGTGGCCGGCTTGCATTTTTACACGCTCAACCAATCCAGCGCGACGCGCGAAATCTACGCCAATCTCGGACTGAAACCGGCGGCGGCCTCCGCGGCGTAAGCGGAAACTGTGGGCGCACGACGATCATGAGCCGCGCCGCGGACGCCGTAAGGCGGCCGGGGCCACAGGGCGATGTCGCGCGGAACAGATTCTGGGAGAGAGCGTCTCCCAGGTTTGTGGACGTTCGCCATTACGACTTCCGCGTCAGCGCCTCGAGCGCACAAAAAGTGGCGGCATTGCGGCTGTCCACACCCAGCTTTTCAAAAACATGCTGGAGGTGTTTCTTCACAGTGTTTTCGGCGGCGCCGAGGATGACAGCGATGTCGGCGTTGGCTTTGCCCTGCGCGGCCCAGAGCAACACTTCGGCCTCGCGCGTGGTGAGGCCGAGGGCTTCGAGCGGTTTCGGCGAGGAGAAATCCGGCGCGAAGGGCGCGGCCGGACGCTGGCTTTCACGTTTGAACCGCGCCTCCACGGCGGCAAGCAATTCGGTGGCGGTCACAGGTTTCACCAGATAGTCGTCCGCGCCGAGATTCATGCCGGCACGCAGGTCGTGGCGCTCGCCTTTGGCGGTCAG
>CAZQUC010000343.1:0-4970 GCA_964596095.1 uncultured Enterobacteriaceae bacterium | reverse complement strand
ATACCTTGAAACTCTGAAACTAAGCGCGGGTTGCGCTTTTGCCGAGAGAAATCTCCACGCCTCAGTGGCCGTCGTTCCGCTTCACCTGCACTTCGACGGTCAATTTGCGCGAACCTTTGCCGCGGTAGAGACCATTGAGAGGACGGATGTCGGCGTAGTCACGGCCAACGGCGAGTTTGACATAACGGGTGTCGGACTCGCGGTCGTGGGTCGGGTCGTAGCCTTTCCAGCCGTAGCCGGGGAGGAAAATTTCCACCCAGGCGTGGGAGGCCTCCACTTCCCCGGGCTGGCGCGCTTCATTGAAGAAGTAGCCGCTGACGTAACGCGCGGCGATCCCTTGCGTGCGGCACAACGAGAGCATGACGTGCGCGAAATCCTGGCACACGCCGCGTCGGGTTTTGAGCACTTCGGCGACGCGCGTGCCGGCGTGGGAGACTTCCGGCAGGTAGGTGAAGGCACTGAAGATATGGCGTCCGAGTTTCACGGCATCGCCCCAAAGATCAGTCACGCCGTGCGGCAGCACGTCGATGGCCTCGCGCCAAGCCTCGGCTTCCTTGGTCACAAAATGGGACTCCTCGACGAAATCGAAATAATTTTCGTCCACGTCCGGATCGTTGAGCCGCTCCGGCGGGAACGGCCGGTCCACGGGACCGCGCGGATCGGGCCGTGTGGTCACCACCGAGTGCGCCTCGACTTCGAGCCGCTCGTGCGGGTGATGAATCTCGAAATGATCGACGCGGTTGAGGTAAAAATCATGATGCGTGTGGACGGGCACCTGGGGGTCGATCCGCAACGTATAGCTCTCGCATTTCTGCAACTGGTCGGTCAGCGGGCACAGGCGCGCGTCGTTCACGCTGTCCTGCACCGACCCGAGATATTCGAACCGCGTGAGGTGGCGCAGGCGCAGGCGCAATTCATGATGGCCGGGTGGCGGAGACGAGGGGTTCGCCGGAGACGCGGTCATGGATGATGGAGGATCGGTGGTGGCGAGTGGCATGGAACGGCTCCGAGTCTTGGCCGGAGCGGGCGCGCGTCATGCGCAAAATGATCGGGATTTCGCCCAATGGAAGGGCAGGCGGAACGAGAACCGCGACGGTTCAGGGGCAGCGATCACTCCGGGGAGAAGACAGTGTTTGTTGTTGCTGCTGCTCCTGCTGATGGAGGCGGATTTCCGCGGCGAGATCGGTCGGCGGGTGATACATGAAGGTTTCATAGACATGGTGCGAGATGCGCTCCAAGCCCTGCTGCACGCTTTCCAGATACTCGTGCAAGCCGTGGCGGAAGACGTCGTCCATGGTGAGAAAGTGCAGGTCGGAGCGCAGGCGCCCGAAGGCTTTTTCACTCGGGCCGGGGTATTCGTCCTCATCGGTGCCGTTGATGTGATGGAGCGACTCATCGATGCGGTCCACGCAGTAGCGGATGGAGCGCGGGAAGTCCTCGGACAGGATGAGGAACTCGGAGACTTTCCACGGGAGGATTTCCGCGACGTAGAACCGCCGGTAAGCCTCCAGCGCGCTGGCCGAGCGGAGCAGCGCCTGCCATTGCGCCGTGTCCACCGCGCCACCCACATCGGTGGCCTTGGGCAGCAGGATGTGGTATTTCAAATCGAGGATGCGGGCCGTCTTGTCGGCCCGCTCGACGTATTTGCCGAAGCAGAGAAAATCCCACCCCTCGCCGCGCGAGAAGGTCGAATCCGTCAGCCCCTGAAAGAGGTGCGAGTATTTCTTGATCTGGTCGTAGAACGAGCTGGCCCCTTCGTCCCAAATGTGGCGGGCGTTGGTGGACTGGATGAAGAGGTGGCACTCGTTGAGCACCTCCCACATTTCAAAGGAGATCTGGTCGCGGACCTGACGGGCGTTCTCCCGCGCGTGGGCGATGCAGTTGCAAAGCGAGTTGCGGTTCTCTTTCCGGAAGGTCATGAACTCGGTGACGCTCTCGCTGTCAGCGTGCTCGTAGAGTTGGAAAAAGAGCTCCTCGTCGCCGGTCGAGCGCACGATGGGCAACCAGTGCTCCGTGACCGACTGGTCGTCGATGGAGCCAAAGTCGATCATCAGTTGGAGATTGACATCCAACATGCGGGCGACGTTCTCGGCGCGCTCGAGGTAGCGGCTCATCCAATACAGCGAGGCCGCGACGCGTGAGAGCATCAACCCGCCGTGGGGGCTCGGGGCGAGCCGTTCACGGTGTCGTCCGGCGTGAGTGTCGGGAGTGGCCAGTGTCATACGCGATAATTCATGGGGAAAGAGACGGGTTTCAAGCGTGGGTCGGCCGCAGCACCCAGGTATCCTTGGAGCCGCCGCCTTGCGAGGAGTTGACCACCAGCGAGCCTTTGCGCAAGGCCACGCGCGTGAGACCGCCGGGATTCACGGTGATCTTCTCCCCGTATAAAATATAGGGCCGCAGGTCGATGTGCCGGCCTTCGAATTTCTCCACGTCCCCCACCCACGTCGGATGCCGGCTCAGCGAGATCGGCGGCTGGGCGATGAAGTTGCGCGGGTTCGCCTCGATCTGGGCGCGGAATTGCGCGATCTCGTCCGTCGTCGCCCACGGTCCCATCAACATGCCGTAACCGCCCGCTTCGTTGGCCGACTTCACCACCAGCTTGGCGAGGTTTTCCAAAATGTAAGTTTTGTCCTGGACTTCGGAAGCCAGATAGGTCTCGACGCTGGAAAGGATCGGCTCCTGGTCGAGGTAGTATTTGATCATTTTCGGCACGAAATAATAGATCAATTTGTCGTCGGCCACGCCGGTGCCGATGCTGTTGGCGAGCGTCACGTGGCCCGCGCGCGCGGCATTGACCAGCCCCGGCACGCCGAGCAGCGAATCGGGCCGGAAGACCGAGGGATCGAGAAAGTCATCGTCGATGCGGCGGTAAATGACATCGACGGGCACCAACCCCGCCGTGGTGCGCATGTAAACGCGGAAATCGCGCACCACCAGATCGCGCCCTTCCACGATGGGGATGCCCATCTGCCGGGCGAGGAAGGCGTGCTCGAAATACGCACTGTTATAGACGCCCGGCGTCAGCAACACCGCGTTGGGCTTGCCATCAGGCGTCTCATTGTCCGGCGGGCACACGTATTGCAGCGCCTTGAGCAGGTCCTGCGCGTAGCCATCGACCGGCCGCACGTCGGCACTGCGCAAGAGGTCGGGGAAGGCGCGCTTCATGGCCGCACGGTTTTCCAGCATGTAGCTCGCGCCGGACGGGCAGCGCAGGTTGTCCTCCAGCACCAGATACCGCCCCTCGTCGTCACGGATGAGATCGGTCCCGCAGATGTGGACGTAGATGTCCTTCGGCACCTGGAAATTCATGAACTCCCGCCGGAAGTGCTTCGCTCCCAACACATAAGGCGCGGGAATGACGCGGTCTTTCAGGATCTTCTGCTCGTGGTAAATATCGTGCAGGAACAGATTGAGCGCGGTGATGCGCTGGATCAGCCCTCTTTCCAACGCCGCCCATTCCTCCGCGGAAATGACACGCGGCACGCAATCGAAGGGAAAAATCCGCTCCGTGCCTTCGTTGTCGTTATAGACGGTGAAGGTGATGCCCCCGCGCATGAAGGCCAACTCGACGGCCGATTGCTTCTGCCGGTATTCCTCGCGGTCGATCTCGTTCAATCCTTCGATCACCTCGCGATAGTGGGGGCGCACCGCGCCCTCCGCGGTGAACATCTCATCGAAAAAAGTCTCGGGGGCGTAATCGGCGAACATCGTGGAATGGCGACACTGTGTCAGAGATCACTTCGCTTGAAAAGCAGAAGCAGCGCCAGTTTCCGGATTTTTTTCGTGGCGAGGGCGTCCCGCCCACCGCGGAGAGGACGGCCCGGCCGTTGATCACAGGATGGGAAGCGTGTCCACCAAGCTCATCCTTTCCCCCCTTCTCACGCCACGCCGTGCTGCCGCAGGATCTGGGCGAGCACGTAGGGCAGGATGCCGCCGGCGCGGTAGTAATCGATCTCCACCGGCGTGTCGATGCGCACGATGAGCGGGACATCGAAGCTCGTGCCGTCGGCCTGATGCACGCGCAGGGTGGCTTCCTGCTGCGGCTTGAAGTCGTTGGAGAGCCCGAGCACGTCGAAGGTGGCGTCGCTGAGTGACTTCACCTTGTCGTAGTCGTCCTTGTTTTTGAAATTGAGCGGTAAGACGCCCATGCCGACGAGATTCGAGCGGTGGATGCGCTCGAAGGACTTGGTGATGACGGCTTTGACGCCGAGCAGATTCGTGCCCTTCGCGGCCCAGTCGCGGCTCGACCCCATGCCGTAATCCTCCGCGCCGATGACGATGGTCGGCTGGCCCGCGGCCTGGTATTTCGCGGCCGCGTCGTAGATGGACAGCTCTTCCGGCGCGCCGCCGTTCACATACAGCGTATTGCCGCCTTCCTTGCCGCCGAGCATGAGGTTCTTGATGCGCACGTTGGCGAAGGTGCCGCGGGTCATGATGCGGTCGTTGCCCCGGCGGCTGCCGTAGCTGTTGAAGTCCGACTGCTCCACGCCGTGCTCGATGAGGAAGCGGCCGGCCGGGCTGTCCTTCTTGATCGCGCCCGCCGGTGAGATGTGGTCGGTGGTGACGGAATCGCCGAAGATGCCAAGCGGCCGCGCGCCCTTGATCTCCTCGATGTCGCGCGGGGTGAGGCTGAAAGCCTCGAAAAACGGTGGCTCTTGGATGTAAGTCGAGTCGCCGTCCCACTCATAGACCAAGCCGGTGGAGCCTTTGATTTCATTCCACTTTGGATTCTGCTCGGCGAAGTCGGTGTAAAGTTTGCGGAAGACGTCGGGGGACAGCGCGCTCGCCATGGCGCGGCGCACTTCCTCGTTGGTCGGCCAGATTTCGTGGAGATAGACCGGGGAATCATCCGCGCCGAGGCCGAGCGGCTCGGTGGTCAAGTCTATATCGACGGTGCCGGCGATGGCGTAAGCCACCACGAGCGGCGGCGACATGAGGAAGTTGGCCTTGATGCTCTGGTGGACGCG